>NC_022198.1:1800000-2031902 GCF_000590555.1 Corynebacterium argentoratense DSM 44202 | reverse complement strand
TCGTTTTCCCTTCGTCGTCGATTCGTGTCGTTTTTTGAAAGTTTTCCACGTGTGGTGTCCACAGGTAAAAAATGCCGATGCCTAGGCTTTCACAGTTTTATCCACACCTGTGGATAACTTCTTTCCGGTATGTTATCCACAGGGACATCATAGGGCTGTGGATAACTGTGTGAACTTTGATCTACCCCGTGAACTGGGATTTTTTAACCTTAAACCTTAAGTCTCAAGTAAAAGTTTAGAGTTATCCACAGTCGCTGTGTTTTCACAGGGTGTGAGCAAAGCTCGGACCAGACACATATTTACCCCCAACCCCTCCCTGGTGTCTAGGCAGACGTTTGCATGGGTGTACTGGGTTGATTGGCTCGTGTTTTCCAGGCCTCATTATGTGCGGTTTGGGGTGTGAAAAACTGTTGTGAATTGTTCGGATTAATCGCTGGCGTTGATGAACGTCTGCGGCTAGCTGTCGGTGGCGACACGCCGACAAGGCGTGCATTTTTGGGGCTTGCCTTGTTGTATTGGGCAGTGAAGCGTGTCAGCGTTGGCTTTAAGGTGCGCACGAACCTTCGGGACTTGAGAACAAATTAACAGCACAGAAATTACAAAAGTGTTGTTTCAGGGGTAGTTAGGGGTGCTTTCTTCGCGCTTACAGTTTGTGCCACTGCCAGCACGGATGCCGAAATATGCATTCGGCGTGTCGATTTGTTTATCTGTACTCCGACGCGTAACCTGTTGTGAGTCTGTCGCAGATAGTGAGCCCTTGTTTAAACATCGGTTGCTGTCGCGTATCGCATCGCCTTCCAGGTGATCCCCTGGCACAGGGTCTTTTTCAGCCCATTCTTGCCGGGGTTTCATTGTCGTAGGTCGCGACAAAGCCATCGCCCGATGCGGTTGGCTTTGCTATTAAACCGTCGTTTTATTTTAAGGAGTGTTCACCGTGGCTAAGGGCAAGCGGACGTTCCAGCCGAACAACCGTCGTCGTGCACGCGTGCACGGCTTCCGTACCCGCATGCGTACTCGCGCGGGTCGTGCAATTGTTTCGGCTCGTCGTCGTAAGGGCCGTGCTTCGCTGACTGCGTAAGCACTAACGCTTAAACGGCCCGGGAAGCCCACCGTGGTTTCCTCGGGCCGTTTTGCATTGTCATGTCTTTTTGAGGTGGTGCTGTGCTTCCCGTTGAACATCGTTTGAGCACACAAGCGCAGTTTAAGACTGTGATGAAAAAGGGTCGTCGGGTTAAATCCCGCAACCTGATGATTCATTTTCTTAGCGCCAGAGCCACCCTGCCGGGTGAAAATAGCGGGTCTTCGGTCGAGCTATCGACACCTCGCGCACCGCGCTGCGGCCTGGTTATTTCCAAGGCCGTGGGTAATTCCGTCGTTCGGCATAACACCGCACGCAAACTTCGCGCGGCATTTTTTAACCTAGTTAAGGCTGAACATCCTGCCTTGGGTGTTGACGCCGCGGAAGAACCACGTGGCTACATTGACGTTGTCGTGCGTGCTTTTCCAGGCGCGGCGTCATTAACTACAGTCGAGCTTCAACGGGAACTCGAACTTGCTTTGGATAAAGCCTTCGACAAATCCTTCGGCGCGAAAACTCATACGAATACTCGCCAAGCACGCCAAGGGGTGGGCAGATAAATGTTGTCCGCTGTGCTGATGAAAGCCGTGCGTGGCTACCAAAAGTACCTTTCACCCCTTAAAATGGTCTCCACGTGCCGTTTTGAGCCAACATGCAGCAATTATGCGCTCGAAGCGTTAGAAAGTAGGGGCGCCATCGTGGGCCTTTATTTGACTGCGGTTCGCATTGTGAAGTGCGGGCCGTGGCATCCAGGCGGATACGACCCCGTACCGCAGAAACATCTTTAAGGGAGTTTGACGAACTACCGTGCTTAATTTCATCTATTGGCCAATTTCCGCAATCTTGTGGTTCTGGCACAAAGTGTTCTCGCTGGTGCTTGACCCCAACTGGGGTGTGACCTGGCTGCTGTCGATCGTCTTCCTGACGTGGACTATTCGTATTCTGCTGGTTCGTCCGATGATGAACCAGATGCGTTCAGCGCGCAAGATGCAGGAAATGCAGCCGCTGATGACGGAAATCAAGAACAAGTACAAAAACGACCAGCAGCGCCAAATGGTCGAAATGCGCAAGGTGCAAAAGGAAATGGGTGTTAATCCCCTAGCCGGCTGCCTTCCGCTGTTCGTTCAGATGCCAGTGTTCATTGGTTTGTTCCACGTGCTGCGTTCCTTTAACCGAACCGGCACGGGCAAGTTCCAGTTGGGTTTGAGCATCGAGCAAAACCGCCAGACTGCGAATTACATCTTCTCCCCCTCTGATGTGCAGAGCTTCCTGGATGCTCGCTTCTTCGGCGTTCCCCTCTCGGCCTACATCTCTATGCCGGATTCTATGTATGAGGCCTTCCAGCCGGTGGACTTCACCCGCACGAAGATCATCATGGTTGCCGGCCCATTGATTTTGCTGACTGCTACCGCAACGCACTTTGTTGCGAAGATGTCGATTGCCCGCAATGCGCAACGTATCGCCAGCGGCAAGCAGAGGGCGCCGCAGAATGACATGATGGCGCAACAAATGCAGATGATGAACAAGATGATGGTCTGGTTCATGCCGGGCATGATTTTGTTCACCGGTGCTGTGTGGCACATCGGCCTGCTGTTCTACATGCTCTCCAACAACATCTGGACCTTCTTCCAGCAGCGTTACGTCTTCGCGAAGATGGACCGTGAAGAGGAAGAAGAGCTCGCAGCCAAGCGTGAGGCTAAGCGCGCCAGCGCCCCGAAGCCGGGTCAGCGCCCTCAGAACGCTAAGAACAAGAAAAAGAAGAAGTAGGCAGCGTTTCACGTGAAACAAGACGTCCCAGCAGCAGCTGAAGAAATTTTCGGAGACAACCTCCCCAAGGCAATCCGCTATCACGAGTCCCTCGCCACTGATGGAAACATCCGCGGATTTATGGGGCCTCGTGAGATTCCGAAACTGTGGGATCGTCACATCCTCAATTGCGCCGTGATTGGGGAAGCCATGCGCCACGGCATCAAGGTCACCGACATTGGTTCTGGGGCGGGCCTGCCGGGCATTCCCCTGGCGATTGCCCGCCCAGATCTGGACATCACTCTGATTGAGCCATTGCTCAAGCGCAGCACGTACCTTGCTGAGATTGTCGACCAGTTGGAGCTGCCCAACGTGACGGTTGTGCGTGGCCGCGCAGAGGATAAAGCTATCCGTAAGCAGGTTGGTCTCGCTGACGTCGTGACCTCCCGCGCGGTCGCTCCCCTGGGCAAGCTGGCGCACTGGTCCTTGCCGCTGGCGAAGGTTGGCGGCCGAATGACGGCGATGAAGGGCGAAAGCGTGGCGGAAGAATTGGATCGTGACGCCGCGATTATTGCGAAAGCAGGCGCGGGGGCGTCCAAAATCTTTGTGGTTGGCGAGGCCTTGTTGCCTCAGCCGACGACGTTGATCAGTATTGAGCGCAGGCGTTAACCCCGGCCGTGGATTAGTCCGCGATGTGCGATAGGGTTAACGGGTACGCTTTATGAATCTTCTTCGCACTTTTGAGGGGCTTTAATGGACGAGGTTTGGGACGACACCCCTATCGCAGCCGCAGCTCAGAGGGCTGCCCAGGTGCAGTCGAATACCTTGAGCATGCCCCGGCCCGATAAGGTCCGCAAGCTGACTGTGGCCAACCAGAAGGGTGGCGTCGGCAAGACGACGTCTTCGGTGAACCTCGCCGCGGGCCTTGCGGTGTGTGGGTTGAAGGTCCTGGTGGTTGATCTTGATCCGCAGGGTAATGCGTCGACTGCTTTGGGGGCGGAGCACCGGGTGGGCACCTTGTCGAGTTACGAGATGCTCATTGGTGAGTGCACTGCGGCTGAAGCTATGCAGCCCTCCCCTTTCAATGAGAATTTGTTCTGCATTCCGGCGACTATTGATTTGGCTGGTTCGGAAATCGAGCTTGTGTCGATGGTGCGCCGTGAGTACCGCTTGTCGGATGCGTTGAACGAGAAGTTCTTGAGCGACCACGGTTTCGATTATGTCTTTATCGATTGTCCGCCGTCGCTGGGTTTGTTGACGATCAATGCGATGACTGCTGTGACGGAGGTATTGATCCCGATCCAGTGCGAGTATTACGCGCTGGAGGGTGTGGGTCAGTTGCTTAACAACATCACGATGATCCGTCAGCATTTGAACCCTGAGCTGCATATTTCTTGTATTTTGTTGACGATGTTTGATGCCCGCACTAAGTTGGCTGAGCAGGTCGCTGACGAGGTTAAGGGTCATTTCGGTGATGTCGTGTTGCGCACGGTGATTCCGCGTTCGGTGAAGGTTTCCGAGGCTCCTGGTTATGGGCAGACAGTGTTGGAATATGACCCGGGTTCGCGTGGTGCGATGGCTTATTTTGATGCAGCGAAGGAGATCGCGACTCGCGGCGATTATCCGGCTACGGGTGATTCTCCTGTGGGTGCTGCCCCGCAGGGTTCGGTTTCGGCTGATGATGGTGAGGAGAAGTAGCCATGGCGTCTAAGCGTCCAACAAAGCGTACGGGTGGTTTGGGTCGTGGTTTGGCGGCGCTTATTCCTCAGAGCGATCCTGTGGATAATGACGCCGCCCCTACCGCTGCTAACAAGGCGGCTTCTGGCGCCAAAGCTGCTGCGCAGCCTAAGGGGGCGCGGGGAGCACAGTCTTCGAAGGCTGCTTCTTCGGAACGCAAGGTAGATATGACCAATGTGGTCCCGGGGGGTAAGTCGAAGCCTCGTTTAAGTAGTGGTGCCGCGAGTGTGTTGTTGGGCGATGGCCCGCAGAATACTGCTTCCTCGGGCCGTGCTGCGGAGGCTGCCGCTAAGGCTGGCACGAACGCAGATAGTTTTGGTGCGGTTTACGAGGAGCTTCCGATTGGTGCGATCGCGCCGAACTCAAAGCAGCCTCGTCAGGTTTTCGATGAGGCCGCGCTTGAGGAGCTCATCCATTCGATCCGCGAGTTTGGTTTGATGCAGCCGATCGTGGTGCGTCGCGCCCCGCATGGCACTTATGAGCTGATCATGGGTGAGCGTCGCTTGCGGGCGGCGACGAAGGCTGGGTTGAAGCGTATCCCGGCGATTGTTCGTGAGACTGATGACGCGGACATGCTTCGCGACGCGTTGCTGGAAAATATCCACCGTGTGCAGTTGAACCCCTTGGAAGAGGCCCACGCCTATCAGCAATTGCTGGAGGAGTTTGGTGTTACCCAAACTGAGTTGGCGGATAAGATCGGTCGTTCGCGTCCGTTGATCACCAATATGTTGCGTCTTCTACAGCTGCCTGTGGGGGCGCAGCGTAAGGTCGCTTCGGGTGTTATTAGTGCGGGTCATGCTCGTGCTTTGTTGGGTTTGAAGGCCGGTGCGCAAGCGCAGGAGGCTTTGGCTGACAGGATCGTTGCCGAAGGTTTGTCGGTCCGGGCCACAGAAGAGGCTGTGGTGCTGATTAATCGCGGCGATGAGCCGGCGAAGAAGGCGAAGCGTGAGAAGGCTCCGACGCCGGAGTTTTTCACTCGGGCGGCGGAGTCTTTGGCTGATGGTTTGGATACTCGGGTGTCTGTGAGCGTTGGTAAGCGTAAGGGCCGGATTGTGGTGGAGTTCGGTGATAAGGATGATTTTGAACGAATCATCGGCCTGCTCCGGGGAAGCGACGAGCGCTAGCCGATCGAGGGGGCAGCTAAAGCACTTCTTGTTCTAGGAGTTCCGAGAACTTGTAGGTACCCGTCGGCTGATCGTCATCGTCGAGAAGGTAAAGACGCTTCACGGCAACCACAATGGCCTCTGCGATAGCGTCACGGGCCTGTGGATCCGTGAGGATCGCGACGTCATTGGGGTTGGTGAGGTACCCAAGTACAACGTCGATCGCCGGCATGTACGTCAGGCGCAGAATGTCCCAGGTGCGGCCGTGATTTCCGCAGTTCGTTAATTCCGTGCGGGCAGAAATCTCACGCTGGATAAAACCAGAGAGTTTCTCACCCGTGATGGAGTTGCTGCCCTTCTCGGAGCCGAAGTAGAACGTAGCGACACCATTGGCTTTGTCGTTGGGGTATCGGTCGCACTGGAGGCAGATCATAAGGTCGGCGCCAAAAGCATTAGCGATTTCTGCTCGGTCCTCAAAGGTGGGGTCGTCCATGCGAGGACGGGACATAATAGTCTCCACACCGGCG
Organism: Corynebacterium argentoratense DSM 44202; assembly: GCF_000590555.1. Taxonomy (NCBI): domain Bacteria; kingdom Bacillati; phylum Actinomycetota; class Actinomycetes; order Mycobacteriales; family Corynebacteriaceae; genus Corynebacterium; species Corynebacterium argentoratense. Next base: position 2,025,711 of record NC_022198.1, on the reverse strand, counting down.
GCGACCATGCGGCCTTCGATGCGGCTGGCGATGTCCCAGAGGATCTCCTCTTCGGTGATGTCCCCGTAGGGGCCCTTGACGGTGAGACCCTTGTTTTGGCCACCCAGGCCCGGGTCGAGGACGACGCGTTTGCCGGTCAGACGGGGGCCTGCGCGGCGAACTTGCTCTATTTCGCGGATGGCATTGGGCGAACCACCAGTGATGCGCAGCCCCAGGTAGGACAGGGCGCGGACGGTGTTCGGCCCACAGATACCATCAGTGTTCAGGCCGTAGTTGAGCTGGTAGTTCATGACGGCTTCGTGCGTGGCTGGGCCGAATTGGCCGTCGACGCGGGAAGAGTAGAAGCCGAGTTCGTGAAGCTGGTCTTGAAGTTCAGCGACGTCATCGCCAACCAGGACTTTGCCCGGTTGGTACTGCAGGACGCGGGCGCCCAGCGTGTAGGAGGCCTCGCGGAGTGCACGCAGGGTGACCTCGCCGATCACACCGTCGGCGATGATGCCGCGGGACTGCTGGAAGGCCTGGAGTGCTTGGGCCAGGTGGGCGTCAAAGTGGGTATCGCTGGCGGAAAAGGACTGTGTGTCGGCACCGTCGAATCCGTCGAGTTGGCCGAGCCGAGCGAGGGTTGCTCGAACCTCTGCGACTCGGGGATCCGAGTCACCAACACGCAAAATCTCAGTCACTGCTGACGCATCCCTTCCATGGGCTCAAGCGGGCACGAAGCACCCACAAGGTGCGCGGGTGCTTACAGCCGTATCATTCTAGGCCTTGTACCTTAATGTTTCTAACAGGCCAGACTACCCGCTACATGAGGCTTTCAAGTTTAGAAACGATGGTGCCCTTGGGCTGCACGCCGGTGACCTGCGCTACGGCCTCGCCGCCCTTAAAGAAGATCATGGTGGGGATGGACATGATCTGGAAGGCGGTGCCCAGTTCACGCTCTTCATCAACGTTGACCTTAACGATTTTTGCGCGCTCGCCGAGTTCCGCGGCGACGTCGTCGAGGATGGGGCCAAGCTTCTTGCAGGGGCCGCACCAAGGTGCCCAGAAGTCGACGAGTACGGGAACGTCGGACTCGGCTACGACCTGCTTGAAGGTGTCTTTGGTGACTGCTTGCGCTGCGGACATGGGGTGTCTCCTTTAAGTGTTAAAAGTGTTCGGGTTTTAGTGTTCAGCTAGGTAGTGTTCGGCGTCGATGGCGGCCCGGCAGCCGGAACCAGCAGCGGTGATTGCCTGCTGGTAGGTGCTGTCGACCAGGTCACCCACTGCGAATACGCCGGGGACATTGGTGCGCGTAGACGGCTGTGCGACCTGCACGTAGCCGGCGTCATCGGTATTAATGACGTCGCGGACAAGTTCCGATCGCGGGTCGAGACCGATGGCAACAAACATGGCGGTGACGGGAAGTTCCGTCAGTTCGTCGGTGACAGTGTTGCGTAGTTCGAGGCCGGTGACTGATTGTTCGCCAAGGACGCGTGCCACGGTTGCGTTGGTGACGAAGCGGATCTTGTCGTTCGACTGTGCGCGTTCCAGCATGATCTTGGAGGCGCGGAATTCTTCGCGGCGGTGCACGATGGTGACGCTCTTGGCGAATTTGGTGAGGAACAGTGCTTCTTCCATGGCGGAGTCGCCGCCGCCGATGACAGCGATGTCGTGATCTTTAAAGAAGAAGCCGTCGCAGGTGGCGCAGGCGGACACGCCACGGCCCAACAGTTCTTGTTCACCGGGAACACCGAGGTAGCGGGGTGCTGCACCCATCGCGAGGATGACAGTGCGTGCCTGGTGCTCGACGCCGTCCGCAACCACCGTGTGCACGGGAGTTCCGGTGGCGTCAGCGGTAGTGTCCAGGCGGATTTCCTCTACCAGTTCCATGCGAAGCTCGGCGCCAAAGCGTTCAGCCTGGCTGCGCATCTGCTCCATGAGCTCCGGGCCCATGATGCCTTCCGCAAAGCCCGGGTAGTTTTCCACTTCAGTGGTTGTCATCAGCGAACCACCGTATTCAATACCTTCAAATACGACGGGCTTGAGTTCGGCACGGGCGGCGTACACAGCTGCGGTGTAGCCGGCAGGACCGGAACCAACAATGATGACGTCGCGGACGTCGGTGGGGTTTGTCATAGAGACCACGCTTTCTGAACTTGTTTCTCCCAGCACCTTACCGCACGGCCTGGTGCTGGCCGCCACCCCCTACAACGCCACCCGCAAGCTGTTTCATTCCCACCCGGCCCCAGGCAGGCTATTCCCACACTTGAGCCAGGACCTCCTTCAGCGCCGCCCGCGCCCGGGCCCGGCGCGACTTCAGCGTCCCTTCCTTGATGCCTAAACCCTCCGCGACGTCATTAAGCGAATATCCCTGCAGGTCGACGAGTTGTAGGGCGGCCCTTTGCTCCGGGGGCAGGCGGTCCAGTAGGTCTTGGATGAAGATTTTTCCGTGGGAGATTTCCTCGCTGTGTGCGGGTTCCTCCCCACGCACATCGCCTAGGTCGCCTTGGTGGCAGACGGTTTCCACCCGGGAGGGTCTGCGGAAGGCATGGTCGTAGGCGACGTTGTAGGTCAGGCGGCGCAACCAGGTGGATAGCTGCGCCTCGAAACGGAAGGAAGGCATATTGTTGACGGCCTTCAGCAGGGCTTCTTGGACAATATCGTCGACTTCTTCCGAGGTGCGGCAGAATCGGCGCGCGACGAAACCCATCATGGGACGGTAGCGGCGGACGATCTCCGGCATGGCCCAGGGCTCGCCCCGCAAGTGCGCCTGCACCAGCTCCGTATCCATGAGTTTTTGCGCCGCGTCGCTAGACGACTCCCCCACAACAAACCCCCCGTAGTCCCCACATCCCCATAGGAAAAACAAACAGTTCTACAAGGATACAACAAGCCCCCGGGGTGTGTGGCGGTTTTTCAACCGCTCACCCCGAGGGCTCGCAGAGCGTGGCGCGGACTATTTACCGACCACAGTCAATTGGGATACCCGCACGCCCTCACCGGGCATCTCTGCCACAGAACCATCAGGGTACAGCACAGGCTCGGGGGACACCCACACGATGATCTCGGAATACTCCTCGTCCGCGGAAAGCCCGATCTCCGTCACCGCACCCGGGTTAGCCGAATCGGGGCCACCAACCATGCCCTCGCCCAACAGCACCGGCGGCGTGTTGCCCTGCACGCCAAAGACCGACACCTTCGTCGACACACCCTGCGCCTCCAAAGACAGTTTGGTCGGACGGATCGGAGTCTCAAGCGTCAACGCCACCCCTTCAGCATCTAACGCCACCCAAGGGTCCTCCTTGCTCACAGCAAGCTGTTCCGAACCCGGCCAATGCCGTGCCGACACAACCGTCGCCACCCGACCAGAATCCTGCACAACCTTCGGCGCAACGCTAGCAATCGGATCGGACGCCACCGGACCATACGGGCCACCCAAGCGACCCAGCATCAACCACACCAACGCCGCACCAGAGAACACAACAATCATCACAGCCGAAGCCAACACAAGCTTGCCGCCCGTGGAGTAACCACGTGAACCAAAACCAGCAGACAAGGGCGGCACCGGAACGGGCTGCGTCTCCCCCGCACCTAACAAACCACTACCGGGCTTCTCCCACTGCTCAACCTCAGCTACCTCATCCATATCCAGATCAGTCAGCTCATTAAACGCCCGGTGCGCAAAACCAGCCGACACAGGAAGCTCAAAGCAGTCAGACTCTTCCCCACTAGCCGGATCACCACAATCCGCAGCATTAGTGGCCGCAGCAAAGCCCGCGACGTCAACACCCAAAGACAACAAATCCTCGGTGAACACCAACGGGAACGCCAACACCACGCCATCGGGAGTCAGACGCAACTGCTGTGCCGACGCCAAAGGCAATGCATCGAAAGGCTGCAGCGCCTGCGCCAACTCCGCGTGGGAAATCAGCTCGCGCTCCTCGGCATCCACAAGATCCACGCCCTCCCGCCACGGGCTGACCACCAAATGACCGTCCCTGTAGGGGAAGATACGAACCCGAACGCCACAGTGCTTCGCCAACGCGCGCGTCGCCTCCACATGGATACCGTGAGCAAACGCAATCGCCACACGCTTATCGCCCTCGCTCGCAGCCCACAACTTCGCGCCCTCACCCGGGCCGTGCTCGCCGGCAATCTCACCATGATTACTGAGCAGACGGAAGGCACCATTAGCGATCGGCGCACCGGGCAGCAAACGAGGAATACGAACCTCACCGACAGACAACGGCGGAAGCTCCACAAGCTCCGGCGCTTCCTGTGCGCGGCCACGACGCAGACGGTTTTTCACCCCGTCCAACACCGCCAACTCCTCCAACTTGGAGCGCGACAGCACCAACGCCACAGTCGCCAAAAACACCGTTCCCGCGACCGCGCAGTACAACAGGTACGACAGCGACCGCCCCATGCCCTGATCCGGAAGCAGACGATCCAACAGTGGTTGCACAGCGAAACGCACCAACGGAACCGCAACAATCACACCAGCGATTGACGCGCCCAGCGACCACGCCGTTGTCCGCGCAATCGAACGACCATTGAGCGGCCCAAGCTTACGGCGCAGAAGGAAGGAACCAATGACAGCACCAGAAATAAAGCCGAAACCATTGGCGGCACCCAACAGGATAACGACGTCGCGGTCGCTGTTGGCCACCATGGGCGCCAGGAGGCTCAACAGCACCTTTGTCGCGGTGATACCAGCGATGATGTATGTGGGCGTCCACGCTTCCTCACGGGCGTAAAACACGCGCAAATGCAGCAAAACAATCGCGTAAGGGATCAGGGTGAAGGAAGAAAAGCTCAACGTCAAGCCCAGGATGCCCGCGCTAGTGGCGTCGAAGGCGCCGTAGGCGAACAGTGCTGTTGCCAGCTGGAGACCAAACACGGTGAAGAAGACGATCACCGGGATCATCGACAGCAGGGTGATCTTGGTGGCCTGGGTGAGGTCGTGGACGACGGCGCGGTGGTCGCCATCGGCTGCGTTACGCGATAGGCGCGGCATGATCGCAGTCAGCAGGGTCACGCCAATAATGCCGTAAGGCACCTGCAACAACAACCAAGCCTGCTGGTAAATAATGGGCGCACCAGCAGAACTCATGGACGCAATACGGGTTGTCACCACGTAGCCGAGCTGACTGATCGCGACATAAACGACGATCGCCAACGCCATCCCACCGAACTGCTTTAGGCGATGGTCGATTCCCCACAGCGGCCGCAGATCAATCTTGAGCCGCTTCAACGAAGGCAGCAAAATCAGTGCTTGCACAACCACACCCAACGTGGTGCCCACACCAAGCAGAAGAATGTGTGGATCAGTCACACCAGCAGGAGCATCCGGCGTTAAACCACCAGGCAGCGTCCAATACAATCCCAGGACGCACAAAACCACCACGTTGTTTGCTACCGGCGCCCACGCGCCGGGTCTAAACACAGACTTTGTGTTCAATACGGCCATGAACAGTGAGAACATCCCGTAGAACAGGATTTGCGGTAGCAGCAGGTAGGCAAAGGATGTTGACTGGATCAAGTTGACCTTGCCGTCCGTATCCAACATCAACCGCGTCAGGAGCGGAGCCCCCAGAATTGCCAGCAGTGTCACACCCACCAGCAGAGTTGCAGACAGTGTGAACATGCGGCGGATGAACTCCGCTCCACCGTCTGGGTCTTCCTTTTCCGCTCGGACGAGCACCGGCACCACTAGTGATGTCAGCACCGCACCCAGCACGATCTCCGTAATCAGGTTGGGCAGAGTGTTGGCTGTGTTGAAAGCCGAAGAGATCGCCGGGCCCATCGTCGCACCAATAGCGACGTTGCGTAAGAAGCCAGTCATGCGGGACAGCAGCGTGGCGATAGCCATCGAGCCACCCGCGCGCACCACGTCCTTATCGGATGCTTTCGCAGAACGCTCTGTTGGTGCACCACTGTCCACCACTGCCTCGGCTCCGGGGCCGCGGGCAGGAGCGTTGTTCATGCCGGCTTCACTCACTGGGGGGTTAGGTCGGATGATTCTGCTTCGAGTACTCATAGGGGTACTTATCGCTTTCTTTTGCCAAAAACTACCAGTGCACGGATCACCACAAGAGCGATGCCCACGGCGATGATGAATCGCCACGAGATGTGCGCAGTCTGGACACGAATGTCCACAGGTTCGCTAATCGTATTGCCTGATTCGGTTGCAAGCCACAATTTGATGCCTGAGTCGCCCGGCAAATCGGCGGTCATTTGGATGGTTATGGAGCCTTGTGCAGGTATGCGGACAGTATCCGGCACGTGGATGGTGGCCCCCGGGGCGTCATAAAGCACGCGTGCATCGATGGGTAGAGGCAGGCCGTTGCGGCCGACGATCAGCAGTGGTGAGCTGTCGGATGTGCGGGTGTAGACGTTGCCGGGAGGCAGCAGGCTGACGCTGTTGCGCAGTTGTTGCAGTGTGTCGCGGTTAGCGCTGAGGATGTTGTCGCTGCGGCGGACGGCTTGGGTGTGGGTGTGCATCGATTGGCGGTCGTAGAGCGACAGTGCGCGCAGAATGTCGTAGCGCAGTGGTTGGGTGAATTCTGTGTTGGTGAGTGTTATTTGTGGATCGTTGACCATCAGGGTTGTCAGGTCGCCGATGTAGCCGGATTGTTGTCGGGCTCGCACAATTTCCGTGTCTGTTAATGACGCCGGGGAGTCCACTGATTCTGGTCTGTTGCGCGGTGCGGGGATTGGGGTGGCACCCCGATCGATTGCTTCGGTGGCGGCGTCGAGGATTGCGTGGGCGTCTTGTGGTGTGACGCGGGTGGGCATGATGAGGGTGTTGCCTTGGGAGGCTTGCAGCTGGATTGCTGCTTTGGCTGTGAGCCTGCGGGCTTCTTCGGAGTCGATTGTGTAGTCGTAGCGGGTGGTGGGGTCTGAGGTGGGGGTGGTGATGGGGTCTGGCCCCATGGCGTCGAGGGTTGCGGCTAGTGCGAAGTTGGTTTGGGCGTACTCGTAGCTTAGGGGGGTAACGCCGAGGATGTGTTCGATGGCGTCTGCACCTTGGAAGGGGTCTAAGCCGGAGCGTGATGCAGCGTTAATGTCTGCCCCAGCAAAGGGTAGTGAAATAATACAACCAGGTCCTGACGCCGCGGAAGGTATCGGGCCCGCAGTTCCTTGCCCATCATTGTTGGGCCCGGCGTCCTCACCCCCATTGTTTGCTTGGGGTGCCCCGTCTTCGCCGGGTATGCCCGCGGGAACCGCAGACGGTTGGTTGTCTTTAAAAGTAACCTCAATGAGGTTGTGCAACTCCGACATAAACTCCACCGCCGGAGCCGGATCACCCTCCTCAAAACGCGGCTTATCCAACCACCACGAATCACGAAGACGAATCGTCTCATCCACCGGCGACGTACGACGATCCGCAATCCGATACCCACGCGACATCCGATCCACCGCCAACAACACCTGCGGATCCAACGCCAAACACCCAGCAGCCCCCGTACGCTCCCCCAACACAAAATCACGATACGCACGCAACGTCTCCGTCAACGGCGCAACATCAAAATCCTCCTCCAAAATCAACGGCTGCTGCTCCGGAGCCTCACCCGTCTCCCCCGGCAACACACGAACAGGCGCCGCCAACGGCACCACAACACTCACATCCCCCACACTCGCCATCTTATGCGGCACCAACAACCGCTCAGAATCCAAATAAGACTCCTGCCCCTCCACAACCCCATTGATATTAAACAAAAACGGATACACCCCAGCATCCTCAACCCGCGGCACATCCACCACCACATCAACATCCTCCCCCGCAGCAACAGACCCCACCCGCTGAAAAGGCTCAATAAAACTAAACAATGACTGATCCCCCGCCAACAACACACGCCCCTGCTCCACATCAGCCAAAGGATCACTATGCTGCACACGCACCACAACATCAGACACAGTCCGATCCAAACCATTATGAACACGCAAACGCGCCTTAGCCCCAAGCCCCCCAAACTCCACCAAACGCACCGTCACACGCGCATCACTATCCTGAACACGCGCCGAAGGATCAGCCCACCACGACCGCATCACAGGATCACTAGGATCCGCCGGATTCGGCAACGGCTGCGCCACACCAACACCAACCCCCCACAGCGCCACAACCCCACACACGCACGCACACGCCACCCGACGCAACAAACCACCACTCATCGCGGTGTAAGCCTCCCCGCAGCCCTCTCCGCACGCGCCAAATCCGGCAACAAATCATGCGCAAGACGAGCCAACTTACGCTCATCCGCATACGCCAAACGCTCAAACAACTCCGTCGACGGAACCCACGTCACCTCCGTAACCTCAGGATCCTCATCATTAAGCTCACCATCCACATAACGCAACAAAAAATGATGAACCGTCTTATGAATCCGCGTCCCCTCCGAAACAAACCAATAATCAATCACACCAAGCGAATGAAAAACCTCACCATGAATACCAGTCTCCTCCCACACCTCACGCTCAGCCGTCGCCTCAAACGTCTCCCCCGGCTCCACATGCCCCTTAGGCATCGACCACAACAACCGCCCCCGACGATCCACACGACCAATCAACGCCACATACACAGCCGACAAATCAACCTGGCCATCATCACCCACAGCCTCAGCCAACCCCGACACAACCAAACCACCAGCAGACGTCTCATCACTCGTCTGCATACGCGACGGCGGCACCGCGACAGGCCTCATCGGCCGCTTAGGTATACGGCGTCTCTTCAGCGGTCCCGGCTTCGTACTCATTATGATTATCGTAGTCCATCCGCCCGGCCTGTAAACTTACAACAGTGACCCAGCACGACAGCCGCCAACCCGCCCCCACACCCACCGACATCGCCGAAGCCCTCAAACCCATACAAAAACTCGGCGAACTCTTCGCCCAAGCCGGCCACCCCATCTACCTCGTCGGCGGCAGCGTACGCGACCTCTACCTCGGACGCCTCGGCACCGACTACGACCTCACCACACCAGCACGCCCAGAAATCACACAACAAATCCTCCAAAAATACTGCAACACAGTATGGGACACCGGCATCCGCTACGGCACCATCTCCGGCGAACACGACGGCCTCCAAATCGAAATCACCACCTTCCGCAGCGACAACTACGACGGCATCACCCGCAACCCCGATGTGCAATATGGCGACACCCTCGAAGAAGACCTCATCCGCCGCGACTTCACCTGCAACGCCCTAGCGCTGGACCTCAATACCCACCAACTCCACGACCCCCTAAACGGCCTCCAAGCCCTCAAGGATCACCTCCTCGACACCCCCCAGCTACCCCAAGTCAGCTTCAACGACGACCCCCTACGCATGCTTCGCGCAGCACGCTTCACCTCCCAACTCGGATTCACCGTTACCCCACGCGTCCACCAAGCCATGACCAGCATGGCCCAAGAAATCAACCGCATCAGCACCGAACGCATCACCACCGAACTCAACAAACTCATCACCGGCGACCACCCCGAACAAGGCATCGACCTCCTCGTCACCACAGGCCTCGCCAACCACATCATCCCCGAAATCCCCGCCCTCCAACTCACCCCCGACGAACACCATCAACACAAAGACGTCTACGCACACTCCCTCACCGTCCTACGCCAAGCCATCGACCAAGAAACCCAAGGCCCCGACCTCATCCTCCGCTGGGCAGCCCTCCTCCACGACATCGGCAAACCCAACACCCGCGGCACCAAACCCGGCGGCGGCGTCACCTTCCACCAACACGAAGTCGAAGGCGCCAAACTCACCCGCCGCCGCCTCCGCGCCCTCAAATTCCCCAAACAACACATCAAAGACATCTCACAACTCGTCTACCTCCACATGCGCTTCTACGGATACTCCGACAACCAATGGACAGACTCCGCAGTACGCCGCTACGTCAACGACGCCGAACACCTACTCGACAAACTCAACACCATCGTCCGCGCAGACGTCACCACACGCAACAAAAGGAAAGCCACCCGCCTGCGCAAAGCAATGGACAACCTAGAAACCCGCATCACCGAACTCAAACAACAAGAAAACCTCGCCAAAGTCCGCCCCGACCTCGACGGCAACGCCATCATGAACATCCTCGGCCTACCCCCCGGACCCCACATCGGCAAAGCCTGGAACCACCTCAAAGAACTCCGCCTCGAACACGGCCCCATGACCCCCGAAGAAGCCGAAGCAGCGCTCCTCACCTGGTATGAGCAAGAGTTCAAATAGCCTGAGGGAGGGGGTTGCGGGGTATGCGCCGCTCGCTAGGCTTCGGTCCGGCTGCTCCCGCGGCCGGTCCTGCAGAATCGCTCGCAGCGCATCCCCCAAACCCCTCCTCCACCTCTCGAACCTTAGGTGGGCGTCGAGGGATCGTTCATCCCGACTATGTCGCCCCTCGCCTCTATAGTTCAGCTATGAACCTTTGTTGGGTCGGGAATCGCTCGCAGCGCATCCCCCAAACCCTCCTCCACCTCTCGAACCTTAGGTGGGCGTAGAGGGATCGTTCATCCCGACTATGTCGCCCCCTCCCCTACAAGGTGGCCAACGCCTGAGCCCACAGAGCATTAAAGTGCTCCGCCCCAACATACTCAAACGACACGTCGGGGAAATCACCATAAGTATCCGGATGCGGAACAAACGGCTCCGGCACATTCATATTCTTGCTCTCACCCTGCTGCGCATACCCCACAGGGCGGCCATCACGAACCTCCACAATCCGCAGCATCTGACACAACGTCGGATCATCTGTCGGACTAAGCTCCGCGATATGCTCCATCCGCGTCTCCGGCACATCGAAGATCAACTTAACGTACAGAACAACACCGGATGCTTGAGGGCTGCTTGGTGTACTCATGCCGCTAGTCTAACTGCTTGGCATAACGCCCTGCCAGGAACGAACACATCATCAACTGAACCTGGTGGAAAATCATCAGCGGCAAGATCAACAACCCCAAATTCGCTCCACCAAAAATAACCGCAGCCATCGGCAAACCCGTAGCAAGAGACTTCTTCGTCCCGCAGAACTGAATGGCCTTCACGTCCGCATCGCTGAACTTCAGCCATCGTGCGACCGCCCGCGTCAGCCACAGCATAAACCCAACTAACAGCACAGCAAGGACCACAAGCCCGAGAAGCTCCAGCGGTCGCACCGTGCCCCAAATGCCTTCGACCATTCCCGCAGAAAAAGTCGAATACACAACCATGGTGATCGACCCACGGTCGACAAGCTTCGTAGCCTTATTCTTCGCAAAATCCTTAACCAAAGGCCTCAACAGCTGACCGACAACAAATGGCAGCAGCAGCTGGATCGCGATGTCCGCAAAGATCCTCGGGCTGAGCGTGACGCTTCCTCCCATCGTGATCATGACGAGCACCGGGGTGAGTACAACGCCGATGAGGTTTGATGCAGAGGCGCTGACGATAGCCCCAGCAACGTTGCCACGGGCGATGCTTGTAAATGCGACGGAGGACTGAACCGTTGAAGGCACAAGAGTGAGATATAAAATCCCCAGGTAGAGGGGCATTCCAAACACTAAGTGCAAGGGTCTGAGAGCCACGCCGATCAAGGGGAAAATGGCATACGTAAAAGCCAAGATCGTGAGGTGTAGACGCCAGTGCTTCAGGCCAGCTACGGCTTCTTGCGGTGAGAGTCGAGCCCCGTAGAGGAAAAACAATAGGGCGATGGCTAGCTTGGTGGCTAAGCTGAAGTGCTCCGCAAACTCTCCCCTAGCCGGTAAGACGATGGTCACGAGTACTGCACTGATGATGAGCACAATGAGTGGATCAAGGCGCCCGAAAAAGTTCTTCACCTTCGCCCCGGCTGTCGTGTGTGGTGTGGTCATGTGCCTAGCTTATGCGCTTGGCGACGCCGGGGGTGGATCACTGCGGATGTTTCACGTGAAACACACACGTTTCGGCGAAGTGGTGAGGAAGTGCTTAGCTGACTTCCAGTTTGTTGTCGGCCGCTTTGAGATTGGCTGGCTCCAAAGGATCCCGCGCAGGACCGACCAGCACGCTGCCATCAGCGATGGAAAACTCGCTCCCGTGCGAAGGGCACACCAGACGGTCGCCTTCAACATCCGCCACGCGCGCGCCCTGATGTGGGCATCGTGAGGAGTAAGCTACGAATTTTCCTTCGGTGGGTTGGGCGATGATGAACTTGCCAAAAACCTTTGCGGAACCGACCGGAATCTCGGAGGGGTCAACTTCGAGGGCTTCCGCTCCCCCGCCGCACGCGGCGAGTGCGCCCGCGAGTGTGGCCGCGGTGCCCAACAAAAAGAGGCGACGGCTACACACCTTATCGCCCAAGGGGTGTTGATCAGACATGCCTCTAGTTAACGCGTGCCGCATCGTGCTGTCATCCTAGGGCAACCTAGCTCATCTTGTAGGCCGAAAACTTCGAAAATTAAGCGATTTTTCATCCATATACAACATAGGACCACAAACGTCACTGTTACGTCGTGTCGTTCGCGGCGGGTTCGTCCTGTTGGGTTGGCGATGTTTCACGTGAAACATTGGAAAGGAAGTTTTGGTGGAGTGGAAAAAAATCCCCATGTTTCACGTGAAACATGGGGAATAGAGGATAGGGAATTTAGGTGCGCGCGGTGGCGGCCTTCATCTGCTGAACGTAAGCGATGATATCATCGTGGAGCGCACCGTCATCTTTAACAGCCCAGTGTCCGTCCTCTTGTTGCTCGCAGTGTTTTGCGACGATCGCGGTAACTGCGGAACCGGTGATGGCTCCGGCAGCACCCGCGGCGATGGCGTCCGCAACATGGGCGGGTGTGGAAATGCCGAAGCCGAGTAACGCCGGCGCTCCCCCAAAGTTATTGAGGTTGGCGACAACGTCGGAAAGGCCCTCGGTCGAGGATTCCTTTTCAGCCCCCGTCACGCCCACGCGGGATACTGCGTAGATGTAACCCCGGGAGAGCCGTGCTACCCCCTCCAAGGTGGAAGGGTTAGCGTTAGGCGGTGCGATAAAGATCGGATCGACCCCGGCTGCTGTAGCTGCCTGCGCGAAAGACTCCCCCTCGCGAACCGGAATATCGGGCAGGAGTACTGAATCGGCACCGGCCTGGGCGACGTCCCGGTAGAACTGCTCGGTACCGCGAGCAAAGGCGACGTTTCCGTAGATCAGCAAGCCAATCGGAATATCTGCATGCTCGTCACGGATCCTGCGTACAACGCGCAACGCGGCGTCAACATCAATACCCGAAGCATGTGCACGGATGTGCGCCGCCTGGATGGTAGGGCCGTCAGCGACCGGATCGGAGAAGGGAACGCCGAGCTCCAGGGCATCAGCACCACCCTCGATGAGGGCCTTGATGATGCGATACGAGGCTTCCTCATTCGGATCACCGAGGGTTACGAAGGGAACGAAAGCGCCTTCGTTTTTGGCATCAAGCGCGGCAAAAAGGGCATCGTAACGGGACATGTTAGTTCTCCTCCGGGTTGTAAACCCACTCGGGGTGGCTTTCTAAAGTGCGGCGGATGTGGTCGACGTCCTTATCGCCACGGCCGGACAGGGAGACGACGATGGTCAATTCTTTACCCTCTTCTACTGCCTTATCAGCGCGCTTGAGGGCGTAGGCCAATGCGTGGCTGGACTCCAGGGCGGGGATGATGCCCTCGTGACGGGACAGCACCTGGAATGCGCGCAGAGCCTCACGATCGGAGATACCCACGTACTGTGCGCGGCCGGACTTATGCAGATGCGCGTGCTGTGGGCCGACGCCCGGGTAGTCAAGGCCGGCGGAGATCGAGTAGGACTCCTCCACCTGGCCATCAGAGGTGCGCATCAGGTAACTGCGTGCACCGTGCAGGATTCCGATGTCGCCAGCGTGGATTGGGGCGCCGTGGTGGCCGGTATCCAGACCTTCACCCGCGGGTTCAACGCCGATGAGCTCAACGCCCTCGTCATCGATGAAGTCAGAGAAAATGCCGATGGCGTTGGAACCACCACCTACGCAGGCGACGACGACGTCCGGCAGGCCACCGGTCTTCTCGATCACCTGGGCGCGGGCCTCGGTGGAAATGACGCGGTGGAATTCGCGGACGATGGTCGGGAATGGGTGCGGACCAGCTGCGGTGCCGAGGAGGTAGTGAGACTCGTGGAAGGTTGCAGTCCAGTCGCGCAGGGCTTCGTTGACGGCGTCCTTCAACGTGCCAGATCCGCTATCGACCGCGACGACCTTCGCGCCCATCAGTTCCATGCGGTAGACGTTGGGCTGCTGGCGGGCGACGTCCTCGGCGCCCATGTAGATTACACAGTCGAGACCGAGCAGTGCGCAGGCGAGTGCTGTTGCGGTGCCATGCTGGCCCGCGCCGGTCTCTGCGATGATGCGGGTCTTGCCCATGCGCTTAGCGAGCAAGGCCTGGCCAATGACCTGGTTGGTCTTGTGAGCGCCACCGTGCACGAGGTCTTCGCGCTTGAGGAAGATGCGAACTTTTCCCTCACCCGCACGGTGCGTCCACTCACTCCGCTCCCCTACCCTGGAGGCGGGAGCACTGAGGTCGAGGGTGCGATCAAGGGGAAGGTTGGAGCATTCGGTCAGCGGTGTCGGGCGGCCGAGGTAGTCGCGGAAGTAGCCGCGGAGCTCCTCCCAAAAGTCTTCGTCATCCATCGCGTCGACGAAGGCTTTCTCCAATTGGTCGAGCGCCGGGATGAGAAGCTCGGGCACGTACTGCCCACCGAACTCACCGAAGTAAGGGTTGAGGATGGGGGCAACGCCGTCTGGGTTGCCGCTGGGGTTAAGGTGTTCGTTCATTGCGGACTCCTAGTGGCTTGGGGTGAACGTGCGGACTGCTTCAAGGGCTGCACGGATACGGGAAGGGTCTTTATGGTGGGCTAGCTCGGGCGCACCAGCGACGACCTCTGCGGTGTATTCGACACCGGAGTTGAGGTCGACGCCAGCGACGCCAGTAGAAAGGGCGGCCGCCGCGTTATCGGGTTCGATGCCACCGGCGATCAGACAGCGCGACAACACTTCGGAGCTTAGGTTCAGGCTCGACCAGTCGAAGTGGTTACCTGTTCCTCCGTTGCCGTTGTCGAGGACAAACATTGTGACGATGCCCTGGTCTACGAGCGCCTCAATGATAGTGTGCGCCTGGGGGTCGGCCATGTTGACCGCGCGCCAGATCTGAAGATCTGGAGCCTCCGCCCTAGCACGAGCGATCAAATCCAGTTCCTCTGACACAGTGACGTTTGGCGCGTGCACCTGTAGAACGTCTACTTCGGGCAGATTATTCAACTCGGAGAAGTTTTCCGTGCGCCGGCTGACGGCTACGTAGGTCAGGCCGGGCTCGGCCGCCGTGATTTTTTCGATTGTTTCACGTGAAACATTGCGGGGCGAGGCGGATTCACAAATGACGCCGCCGTATGTGGCGCCTGCTGCGCGTGCGGCTTGGGCGGCACTCGGCGTGCGAAGACCACACACCTTGGTGGGGCCGTACACCAACTCGCGGGCGGCGCGATCAACGTCCGACTCCCCTGTCAGTTGGGAGCCGACCAAAAAGCCGTTAACAAAACGGGTGATGTCCTTAACGTGTTCATTAGTCCGGATACCCGACTCTGAAATAAAGACAGCGCCAGCGGGGACCAGCGGAGCCAACCGTGCCGTGCGACCGCGATCAATCGACAGATCATGAAGATTGCGGTTGTTGCAACCAAAAATCTTCGCGCCCAGGGCGATAGCACGAGCTACCTCGTCTGCGTCAATAACCTCCGTCAGCACGTCGAGGCCATAACGCTCTGCCTCAGCACTCAGCTGACGATACTCTTCATCCGACAACACAGACAGCATCAACAAGATCGCATCCGCGCCGTACACGCGCGCGGCCTTCACCTGCGCGACGTCAATAATAAAATCCTTACACAACACCGGAAGATGGGTCGAGGCCGCGACCGTCGCGAGGTGGTCATAACTGCCGCCGAAGCGCGTGGGCTCGCACAAAACCGAGATACCCGCAGCATAACAGCTATAGATCCGAGCAATATCGCCCGGATTATAAGCCTCACGGATCATACCCAACGAGGGCGAGGAGGACTTGCACTCCATGATGAAACGCCGGCCGCCGAGCCCCTGGTTGAGGCTATCGAACAGCGAACGCGTTGACGGCTCGGGCTCCACACCAGCCACCCGCGCCCGGATTTCGGGAAGGTGGGTGCGGCGGGTTGCGACGATCTCCTCCAACACTGTCGGAAGGCCTGCGGTGTGATTGCTCATGCGCGCTCCCCTGCGGTAGAAAACTGTGCGAGCCACGTGGCAGCCCGCCCGGAAGAAATGACGTCGCGTGCCGCAGCGACCCCATCAGCCCAACTGTCGGCAGCACCCGCGAGGTAGAACAGTGCACCGGCGGAGGCGAGGACTGCATCCCGATGGGCCTCGCTGGCAGTTCCTGCGAAAATATCGCGCACAACTTGGGCGTTATCGCTACCCTCGCCGCCAACAAGATCGGACAAATCGTAGGTTCCCAAGCCCAAGTCAGAGGGGGTGATGCTGTACTGGGTGATCTCGCCATCACGCAGCTCCCATACATCAGTAGAGCCGTGCACAGCGACCTCGTCCGTACCAGACCCGTGCACCACCAGGGCACGCTCCCGACCAAGATTGCGCATAGACTCGATCAGCATGGGACCAAGGTCCGGGCGCACGGTGCCCATCAGCTGCAAGGCGGGCCGCGCCGGGTTGAGCAGGGGGCCGAGGACGTTGAAGATCGTCGGGATGGCGAGCTCCTTGCGCACGGGCATCACGTGGGCGAAGGCGGGATGGTAGCCCGGTGCAAACAGGAAGCAGAAACCGCTGCTTGCCAGCTGTTGCGACGCGGCGTCAGGATCCTGCCCAAGGTCGAACCCCAGGGCTTCGAGTACATCCGCCGCACCCGACTTGGAACTCACCGAACGGTTGCCGTGCTTGACGACCTGCAAACCACCAGCGGCAGCAAGCAACGCGGCGGTGGTGGAAATGTTAATGGTGTTTGCGCCATCCCCTCCCGTGCCCACGCAGTCGATAAGAGGCGAACCCGTGACCGGGAACGGGCGTGCGGCCTCGATGAAGGCCTGCGCCGCGCCGGTAATATCTGTCGGTGTTTCACCGCGGGTTCGCAGCGTTGCGAGGAGCGCGGCGATCTGGGTGGGGCTAAACGCGCCAGCCGCTAGCGCGCGGAAGACAGAGGTGGTGTCCTCGGCACCCAGCTGCTGGCCCATCAAAAGGGTGTGTAAGAGCTGCTCCGGGGTGGTGTTCGCAGCGGCGTTTGCGGTGGTCGAGGGTTGAGTGTTCATCATGACTATTCCTTAGTGTCGGCAGTGTCGGCCTTGTGTGTAGCGTCTGCGTTACTTGGTTTGGCAGCGGGTTGGGTAGACGTTGTGCTTAATGCTTCGACGCAGCGGTTAATAATGTGCGGTCCGGACGGTGTCAGCACGGACTCTGGGTGGAATTGCAGGCCGATGGCCATGTTGTCCCGCGTGCGTGCCGCCATGGTGACGGTGCCTGCATCGCTGGTGCAGGTCGCTAAGGACAGCAGTGCTTCGGGGATGTCTGTGCAGCCCAGCGAGTGGTAGCGGGCGACAGGAACTTTTGTACCAATGACGCCGGGTAGATCTGGGCCGGAATCGATCGTCAGGCCTTCAAACAGGCCGCTGGCAACACCCTCCTCGGTGAGCTCCATGATGTCAGAGACGCCGTGTACGGGGCCGACGGGGCGGACGTCCCCGCCGAAGTGCTCGAGGAGAGCTTGGAAGCCGAGACAGATGCCGAGGATCGGGATGGTGCCATAGGCCTGCTTGATGATCTCCATCATGCTGCCGGCCTCCAGAGGGTGGCCGGGGCCGGGACTGAGCACAATCAAATCAGGTTTGTAATCAAATACAACCTTAGGCTCGATGGTGTTGCGGTACACCACATACTCAAACCCCGCCACCGCAAGAGCATCCACCAGGTTATATACAAAGGAATCCTGGTTGTCGATCAATACAATCCGAGCGCTCATTATCGAAGCACCTCCACATCACTACCTTGGGCCTGCGCAATCGCATTCAGCACAGCGAAGGCCTTATGCAAAGTCTCATCTGCTTCCGACTGCGGTTGGGAACCACGCACAACACCAGCGCCGGCCTGAACCGTGGCGACACCATCAGCCACAAACGCCGAACGAATCACAATGCATGTATCCATATCTCCCCCACCCTGCAGGTAGCCCACTGCGCCACCATAGGAACCACGGCGCTTCCCCTCCGTCTGCCGCAGCAACTCTGTAGCGCGAAGCTTCGGCGCACCCGTCAATGTGCCCATATTCATGCACGCACGATACGCATCCAGCGCATCCAACTCTGGGCGAAGTGTCGCAACCACCCGGCTGACCAAATGCATCACGCGGGAATAGCGATCAACCTGCAACAAATCCGCAACCTGGCGAGTCGCCGGCACCGCAACACGAGCCAAGTCATTACGCGCCAAATCAACCAGCATGGTGTGCTCGGCGATCTCCTTGGCATCCGTGCGCAACTCAAGCTCCGCCCGAATATCCAACTCATGATCCGCACCGCGTGGGCGGGTACCGGCAATCGGATACAACTCCACCTGCCTAGAAGTTGCATTAAACTTCAAATTCGACTCTGGCGAAGCACCAAACAACTCATAAGGCTTCCCATCAACCTCGCCCCGAACGTAAAACATGTAAGGGGAAGGATTCAACGCACGCAAAGACTTATACGCAGCAAAAGCATCCTCGCACTGCATCGTAAACGCCCGAGCAGGAACAACCTGATAAATATCCCCCTCATAAATGTACTTCTGCATCTGCTCAACAACATCGCGGAACTCGGCATCACTCATCGACGCCCGCGCCTGCACGGAAGAACCCGCAGCATCGACAGGGGCAGTCACCCCCGCGGCGTCACCACCCGTCAACTCCTCCTCAATCTGAGCAACCAACGCATCCAAATCCCCCGCCAACACATCACGCTGCTCCGGAATGCACACCCCCCGCAAAAACGCAGTCCGACTCTGATGATCAACCGTCAACAAAATCTCAGCATTCAAAAACTGATAATCCGGATAGAAATTAGTGCCCTGCTCCACACGCGGCAAAGCCTCAAAAGACTCCAAAAAATCAAACGCAAACCCGCCGCCCAAAAACGGTAACTCCGGATCCTCATAACCAGAATCCTGCTGCAACAAACGCAAAGGCTCCAACGTATTAGTCTGACGCAAACGCTCAAACTCATCCACAGCAACCGACGCCGACACATCCGGAAAAACAAAAACCGCAACCACCGCGGCGTCATCGCCCCCAGAAATCTCAGAGGTCCCAGAAGAATCAACATAATCAGGCAACTGCTGCGCTAAACGCCGAACAATATCCACACCACTCGGAGTCAACGCCTCCGCAACAACACGGTTGCCCTGGCACGTAATCCGCACGGAGCCCCGCAAAATCGCAATAGACTTCAACCCCTCCTTCGACTGAATGTCGGCACTCTCCAACAACACCGCATCCCCAGTGCTGGCAGCCCCCAACGAAGCAAACAACTCCGCAGCAGACTGGTGATAGCGGACAGGCCGCTCAACAACGATCATCCGACAAGACTCCTAAAAATAAAGGTGCATTTAAAAAAAGTGGCCCGCACGCTCGGAGAAAAACCGAGGATGCGAGCCACAAGGCTAGTGCGCAAACGTGCCCGCTAGACCGGGCGCCACCAGCTCAATTTCAACATGAGTCCAACTATACACCTGCCGCCGCAAACGACCAGCAGCAGGGGCAGCCACCGCGCCGCAACTCACCGCTGCGAGTTATCGCTTTGTGACGCCGCGCGCAACACGGCGTCAACATTAACGTGACCGCCACCAGCCAGCGGCGCCGCAGCCGACTGCTCACAACTGCCATTCAGCGCGCAAGAGCCACAACCCCCAGCAACCCCACAATCCTTCGAAGGATCATAAGGCTCTTCCGAAGCCTCCGCGGCGCCATCGCCACAGCAACCACACCCGCCACCGTCACCACAGCCGGCGTCATTACGCGAAGCCTCAATCTCATCCCGCATCGCCCACACAGCCGCAGAACGCGCAGCCATATACCCCGCAACACCCTGCGCAACCACCGCGCACAACAACGCGAACGCGAAAGCCAACCACATCCAACCACTAGCAACAACTGCAATCAGCGTGGCAAAAACCAAAGCCACACCCGACAGCGTCCACAACGGACCAGCGATACGATGGGCAGCGTCCCAACGCTCACGAGAGGTACGAACCTCAGGAATATTGAGCCCCACCACGCCATTACCAGGCAACTTACCACTCCACGCGAGACCACCGGCGACAAGTTGCGCCGCAGCGGCGATGCCAGTCACTGAAGCAACAAGTACGTTAACCATCATGAGTAAATAAGTGTAGTTCAGTGCCTGACTATGCCCAAGTAGCTGGTAATCTACCGTTCGTACTATTAATCAAAAAGAATATTTAAGGCCATTAAAATGGATTTAAAACGCCTCAGCAGTTCACTGTTATTCAAAATCGTCGTCGCGATTGTGCTGGGTATCATCGGCAGCCAGATCCTCCCGGACAGCATTGCCAAAGCCTTCGTCACCTTCAACGGCCTCTTCGGCAACTTCCTCGGATTCTTCATCCCCGTACTGATCTTCGCCCTGATCACCCCCGCCATCTCCGGCATCGGCAAAGGCGCAGGTAAATGGCTCGCAGTCACCACCGGCATCGCCTACGCATCCACCGTATTCGCAGGCCTCCTGGCCTTCGGCACGGCGTCATTGCTCTACCCCAAACTACTCGCCGGACAATCCCTCATCGCCGCAGTTGACGTTGACGAAGGCGCACTGAGCCCCTACTTCAGCATCGAAATGCCGCCGCCCATGGGCGTCATGACTGCGCTGCTGCTGGCCTTCACTCTCGGCACCGCAATGACCGCTGTGAAATCCGACGCACTCGACCACGTCGTCCGCGACCTTGAGCGCGTCATCATGCGCGTCATCTCCAAATTCATCATCCCGCTACTCCCGATCTTCATTTGCGGCATGTTCATCTCCATGGGTAAAAACGGCAACCTCACCGCCACCCTCACCGGGTTCGCCCAGGTGCTGCTCGTCGCCATCGTCATGACAATCCTGCTGCTCGTCGTGCAATTCCTCATCGCCGGCGTATTCGCAGGCCGCAACCCCTTCAAGGCACTCGCGACCATGATGCCCGCCTACGTCACCGCCCTGGGCACCTCCTCCTCCGCAGCCACCATCCCCGTGACCTACGAATGCGCCAAGAAAAACGGCGTCTCCCCCACCGTCGCCGGCTTCTCCATCCCCTTGTGCGCCACCACGCACTTGTCCGGCTCCATGCTGAAGATCAGCCTGTTCGCCTTCGCAATCATGTACATGACGGACATCCCCCTGACCTTCGGCACCGCCCTAGGCTTCATCCTCATGCTGGGCATCACCATGGTTGCCGCCCCGGGCGTCCCCGGCGGTGCGATCATGGCAGCCACCGGCCTTCTGGCCTCCAACCTCGGCTTTGACGACAACATGGTTGCCCTGATGATCGCCGCCTACATCGCGATCGACAGCTTCGGTACCGCCTGCAACGTCACCGGCGACGGCGCGATCGCCATGGTTCTCAACAAGCTGGCCAAGGGCAAGATTTCCCGATCCGAAATCCAAGAGCCCCCGATGGGCTACGAG
Organism: Corynebacterium argentoratense DSM 44202; assembly: GCF_000590555.1. Lineage (NCBI taxonomy): Bacteria > Bacillati > Actinomycetota > Actinomycetes > Mycobacteriales > Corynebacteriaceae > Corynebacterium > Corynebacterium argentoratense. The sequence goes on along the minus strand of NC_022198.1, from coordinate 2,004,055 downwards.
ATCGAAGCTATCGAAGAAGACCTCGACGCCGCCGAAGCCGCTGAGGCTTCCGGAAAGGCTTAGCCACTCCGCTGCGGCCAGTGGGGAGGCTGGCGGCGGCCGTCAGCGAGCGCACTGTGCCAAAATGTGTGCAACTAGGCTTACCGCCGCAGCATTTCCCCAGGTCGCTGTTTTCTGGGAGGCCAAAATGAACAGATTTTGGCACAAACCCCGCAAAAATCTAAAAATTCACCCGGCCCACTGGGCGTAATCTTGCACCACCGAGCGGCCGTAGGCGGTCAGCGCCTTGTTGTCGGTGAGCATCTGTTGGCTGCGCAGCCGCACAAACTCCCGGTACTCCTCCTGCCCGGTGGCAGCGAACCCTTCCTTCGCGGTCGCAAGGTCGGCGACGTCGCGCAGTACCTGCCGGCGGATCACCCACCGACCCCACAGAGCGATCAGCGCGCACACCAAAAACACCACGCTGACCACCGGAAACCACTTGTATACGGCGATCGCGGCGATCATCAGACCAGTAACGACACCCGCAACGGAGACAACAAGATCGGATTCATGACGCCGCGGGTCAAGTTCTTTGCCCCCGACTTCCCGCAGCGTTTCCATAAAGGACTTTTGCCCATCCCCCTTCGGGTTGCGTCCATGGTGTGGTGTCGCGCCGGGGTTTCCGCCGGGATTATTCGTAGCCATTGTGGTGTTCCTTTTCAGTGCTGGTGGGATGCCTGCTTCAGCTAGGGCGGTGGAACTAGTGCTTGAGGTTTAAGTCGATGAATTCGGCCATGCTGCCCACCACGTGGGTGGTGGCGGCCTGAACCTCTGCTGGGGAGTGCGGGAAGCTGGCGGAGATGTCGGCGATGCGGTGCATATCAAGGTCATTGAAGCTGTCGCCGGCGGTCAGCAACTCCACCCGGCCGCCATCGCAGGCCGCGCTCTCCTGCACGCCTTGCACCGCGCCTTCCCCCGCCCCTGGGCACTCCCCTGTGCTCAAGTAATCCAAGAGCCATCGCAGGCCGCTGCCCTTGGTCGCACCCTTCGGCACGATGTCCAAAAAGTCCTGGTTGCGGTGGCAATCCAACACGTCACCGAAACGGGCAAGGATCTGTGCCTGCAGGTCGTCTATATCGGTGCCCACCTGCGCGGCCTCTGCGGGAACCCAGATGGGAACACCTACGAACTGATGCTCCGGGATACGCGCCAGGTCCAAGGGCACGAACGTCTGAATCATGTCGGTTGCCACCCCCTGCGGCAAGGACTCCCCCAAGGACACATCCTCCGTGTCTAACGTGGTGGCATACACCGCGATACCGGGGACGCGGGACAAAAACTCCCACACCTCGAGCATCACATCGTTGCCCAAAGTAGAGGCATGCAAGATGCGGTAGTCACTGTCGCACACCACCGCACCCGTGTACATCACATAAAAATCCCACGGCACACCAAACTGATCAATGCAGTACCGAGTCGCAGCAAGTGACTTGCCGGTGCAACACACCAACTGATGCGAACCCGCAGGCTCCTGCGAATGCCACCGCTTCAGCGACGCGACGTCATTGTTGCTCATGGTGCGCTGAAACAGGATCGTGCCATCAAGATCACTGGCCAGCAGGCGTGCCGGGGATAGCTGGATCATGGTGCGAGGATACCTGCCCAGTAACCCAGGATGCCGATGGCGAACATGCCAAAAATGATCCAGATGGCGTTGATCTTGCGGCGCAGCAGCCACATGCAGGCAAAGGTCATCAGCAGCGGCACAAGGCCAGGCAGCAGACTATCCAAAATGGACTGAACCGTGGTGACCACGTGCTCGCCGGCCTGGTTGTCGTACTCGCTGAGCACGAACGGGATGTTGATCGACGTCCACTTGCTGACCAGCGCACCCATCACAAACAGACCCATGATGGACGCCATCTGAGTCAGCCGCTTCAAGGTGTTACCAGAGACCTCACCGACGATCTGCACACCCTTTTCGTAACCCACCCGGAACCCATACCAGCGGGTTGCGAAGCGGATCAGATTCAGGCCGAAGAAGAAGATAATCGGGCCCAAAATGTTGCCCTGGATCGCAAGCGACGCACCCAACGCAGCCAGCACGGGCCGCGCCGTCCCCCAGAACAGTGGGTCGCCGACACCAGCCAGCGGACCCATCAGGCCGACTTTGACGTTGGTGATCGCGGCGTCATCAATCTCTTCGCCACGCGAACGCTGCTCCTCCATTGCGGCGGTCACACCGAAAATCGGCGAGGCGATCCACGGGTGAGTATTGAAGAACTCAAGGTGCCTGCGCATGGCTGCTGCCTGGTCTTCTTTGGTGTGGTAGAAGCGTTTGATCGCGGGGATCATCGTGACTGCCACGCCGATGGCCTGCATGCGTTCGAAGTTGAAGGAACCAAGCATGAACGTCGAGCGAATGTATGTATCGATGACGTCGCGTTTGGTCAGCTGCGGCTCGGCGGTTGAGGTGGCAGCGTCGACCGGGGCATCCGGCTGTGCGGCCTGGACTACTTTGTCATTGTTGGTAGACGTAGACATTGTGAGCGCTCCTTACTCGAGCTCGTTGTCGTAGTTGGCGCCGACGCGTGCGCGGGCCGGCATGGCGATACGGTCGTGGAACATGGGGTTGAGCTGCACATACACCAAGGCCAGGCAGGCGCCGATGATGCCCAAACCAACCAGGTTGAGGTCGGGGATGAACGCCGCAAGAACAAAACCGAGGAAGAAGAACGGCATGAGGATGCGGGCCTTCATCATGTTGATGACCATGGCGTAACCAACAACCACGATGAAGCCACCAGAGATCTGTAGGCCGACCGTGATGACCTCCGGAATGGAATCGAGGAAGCTTGCAACCGCGGTGGTCTTAGCGGCCGCTGCGATAATCGCGGTGGGGATGGCGACGCGCAAACCCTGCAACAACAGTGCGGAGAAGTGCATCATCTCGACCCCGCGGAAACTACCCTTCTGCGCGTAATTGTCAGCTTGGTGTTGGAAGAACACCGCGATGGTGCGCACGAAGATTGTGAGCACTTGGCCGGCTGCGGCCAGTGGCACGGCGATGGCGATGCCTTCGGCGATGGACATGCCGGATGCGATGACCAGCACGGTTGCGACGGTGGAGGCCAACGCGGCGTCGGGGGCCATGGCGGCGCCCACGTTCATCCAACCCAGGGCGATCAGCTCTAGGGATCCGCCCAGGATGATGCCGGTTTTGAGGTCGCCCATCGCCAGCCCCATGAGGGTGCAGGCAACGATGGGGCGGTGGAATTGGCGTTCATCGCACACAGACGCCATGCCGGCGATTAGTGCGACGAGCACCACCATGATGAAGCTGATTGTGCTCATCAGATGAGGCCTTTCTGCTTGAGGGCGCCCATGAGCTCCGTGCGGTGGGAGTTGGGTACCTGTTGGAGGATCATGGGCACACCCATGTCCGCGAGTTCTTTGTAGACAGCCAGGTGTTCGTCGCTGGCGTACACCGCTTCGCTGACCTGCTTCATTCCGGGCTTGAAGGTCACGCCGCCGACGTTGAGTTCCTTGACGGTGATGCCCGCTTTGATGAGGGCGAGTGCGTCTTCGGGTTGTTCGACCACGATCATGGTTTTCATGCCCTCGTAGTCGGGGTTGTAGTAGACGCGGATGGTTTTATCGACGCCGAGCACGTTGGTGCGTGCGCTGGCGGGACCGACCTGCAGCAGGAGTTCTTTGCGTAGTTCGTCGTTGGCGGCACTGTCGCTGGCGGCGATGAGGGTTTGTGGCCCGACGTGGTTGACCCAGGAACCCGCGACTTGCCCGTGGATGAGGCGACTGTCGATGCGCATGAACACGCAGTTCATGGTGTGGTTGGGGTCTTTGGGGAAGTTGGGATCGATGGCCCCCGCGGCGTCACTGTTTGTGGTGTCGTTTTTGGGTGATGACGTCGCGTTGGTTTCGGTTGTGGTTGCGGCGGGTGTGGTTTTCTTTTTTGGTTTGCCGCGTTTGAAGGATCGCACCCCGGTTGTGCCTGCTTTGAGGGCTTTGTCGACGAGTGTGTCGAGTGTGGCGCCGTCGCGTTTGTTGGCGGCGAGTACTTCCATGAGCATGGGTACGTTGACGCCGCTGACGACGTCGGCGTTGGGGTGGTTGGCGGCGAATCGTGCGCCGGCGTTGTAGGGGCTGCCGCCGAACAGGTCCACGAGGATGAGGACGCCGTCGTCGGGGTTGGTGCCCTGGGTGGCTTGTTCGTATTCGGCGATGAGGTCGTCGGGGCCTTGGCCGGGCATGAAGGTGACGGTTGTGACGCCTTCTGTGGGGCCGAGGATCATGGTGGCGGTGCCCATGAGTGCGGGCGCGAGTTTGTCGTGCGCCGCTACGATGAGTGACACCATAGTGGTTACTCCTTTGTGGTTGGTATTACTATTGCGCGGTTTCCTGCTATAAGGCATAGTTTATGTCCGATTGTGTCCGTTTGGAAGTTGTGAGGCTTGGAGAAAAATCACAATTCCGGGGATGCTTGGGGTGACGTGGCCACCCATAACCCAACACCTACAAAGCGCCCACCCCCCACGTATTAGACTGTCTGTTTATGACTCCCGAGCATCGCTATTCCCCCGAACTGGCTGGCCAGATCGAATCTGCCTGGCAGAACTACTGGATCGATAACGGCACCTTCAACGCACCCAACCCCGTGGGTAACCTCGCCGTCGAAAACCCAGCCAACCCGGGGGCTGCGGACAAGCCGAAGCTTTTCGTTCAGGACATGTTCCCCTTCCCCTCCGGCGCTGGTCTCCACGTCGGCCACCCGTTGGGCTACATCGCCACCGACGTCTACGCCCGCTACAACCGCATGCTTGGCAAAAATGTCCTCCACACCCTCGGGTACGACGCTTTCGGCTTGCCAGCGGAGCAATACGCGATCCAAACCGGCACCCACCCGCGGATCAAAACCCAGGAGTCTATTGACAATATGGAGCGGCAGCTCGGCCGCTTGGGCCTGGGCCACGACCGTCGCCGTAGCGTCGCCACCACCGATGTGGAGTTCTACAAGTGGACGCAGTGGATCTTCCTGCAGATCTTCAACGCTTACTTTGATCAGGACGAGCAGAAGGCTAAGCCGATCGCGCAACTGATCGAGCGCCTCGAGCGCGGCGAGGTCGAAGGCCACGAGGACTACCCCACCCTGGATCGCGCTGCTCAAGCAGAGGTCGTGGACTCCTTCCGCCTGGTCTACCGCAGTAATTCGATGGTTAACTGGTGCCCCGGCTTGGGAACGGTGCTGGCTAATGAGGAGGTCACCGCAGACGGCAAGTCCGAGCGCGGCAACTTCCCCGTCTTCCGCAAGCAGTTGTCCCAGTGGATGATGCGCATCACCGCCTACTCTGATCGCCTGATCGATGACCTTGACCTGCTGGATTGGCCCGACAAAGTCAAGGCGATGCAGCGCAACTGGATCGGCCGCTCTAAGGGCGCCGAGGTTGATTTTGACGTCGCGGGGCACACCGTCACCGTGTTCACCACCCGCCCCGACACCTTGTTCGGCGCTAGCTATGTGACGCTCGCCCCCGAGCATGAGCTTGTGGATACGTTGGTGACGGACACCCCGTACGCAGCAGATGTTGACCCGAAGTGGACATACAACGCGGCGTCACCAATGGAAGCGGTAGAAGCCTACCGTGCGGCAATCGCAGCGAAGTCCGATGTCGAGCGCCAAGAGAATAAGGACAAAACGGGTGTGTTCCTTGGCGTGTACGCCACCAACCCGGTCAATGGGGACAAGCTTCCGGTGTTCATCGCCGACTATGTCCTGACCGGCTACGGCACGGGCGCGATTATGGCCGTGCCCGCGCACGACACCCGCGACTACGAGTTCGCGACCGAGTTCAACCTGCCGATTATCGAGGTTGTGGCCGGTGGCAACATCGAGCAAGAGGCTTTCGTTGATGCAGGTACGGCGGTTAATTCCGCTAATGACCGCGGTCTGGATCTCAACGGCATGTCCTTGGATGAGGCCAAGGCCACCACCATTGAGTGGCTGGAGGCGCAGGGCGCGGGTGTCGGCAAGATCCAATACAAGCTGCGCGACTGGCTGTTTGCCCGCCAGCGTTACTGGGGCGAGCCCTTCCCCATCGTGTACGACGAAGACGGTGTCGCGCACGCCCTGCCGGATTCGATGCTGCCGATCGAATTGCCGGAGGTCGATGACTACAAGCCCGTGAGCTTCGACCCTGAGGACGCTGACTCCTCCCCGCAGCCGCCGTTGGCGAAGGCCACGGACTGGGTCAACGTGGAGCTCGATCTGGGTGATGGGCCGAAGATGTACCGCCGCGACACCAACGTGATGCCCCAGTGGGCTGGTTCTTCGTGGTACCAGCTGCGCTACATTGATCCCGAAAATCATGATGCGTTCTGCGACTTTGCCAACGAGCAGTACTGGACTGGGCCGCAGGCTGATCGCGGTGCGCAGGACCCAGGCGGCGTCGACCTCTATGTGGGCGGTGTCGAGCATGCTGTGCTGCACCTGCTGTACTCCCGTTTCTGGCACAAGGTCCTGTTTGACCTGGGCTATGTGTCCTCCAAGGAGCCCTACCGTCGCCTCTTTAACCAGGGATACATCCAGGCGTTTGCTTACACGGATTCTCGTGGCGTGTATGTCCCGGCGGCTGAGGTGGAGGAGCGCGATGGCCAGTTCTTCTACCACGGCGAGCCTGTTACGCAGGAATACGGCAAGATGGGCAAGTCACTGAAGAACGCGGTCGCCCCGGACGAGATCTGTGACGATTATGGTGCGGATACTCTGCGCGTGTACGAGATGGCGATGGGCCCGTTGGATACCTCGCGTCCGTGGGCTACGAAGGACGTCGTGGGTGCTCAGCGTTTCTTGCAGCGCACGTGGCGTTTGGTGGTTGATGAGGAATCAGGTGCGATTCGTCTTCATGACGCCGCGTTGACCGATGAGGATAACAAGCAGCTGCATCGCACCATCGCCGGTGTCCGTGACGATTACGACAATCTGCGGATGAACACTGTGGTCGCAAAGCTGATCGAGTACGTCAACTATGTGACGAAGACGTACCCGGATGGGGCACCGCGGGCTGCTGTGGAACCGCTGGTGTTGATGTTGGCGCCGGTTGCACCGCATATTGCGGAGGAGCTGCATCAGCGTTTGGGTGGGCAGTCCACGCTGGCTTATGAGCCCTTCCCCACCTTTGAGGACAAGTGGCTCAAGGATGATTCGGTTGAGCTTCCGGTGCAGGTCAATGGCAAGGTTCGTGGTCGTATGACTGTTGCTGTGGATGCGTCGAAGGATGATCTGCTGGCTGCTGCGCATGCTGCTGTGGCTGCGCATGTGGAGGGTAAGACGGTTGTGAAGGAGATCGTGGTTCCCGGCCGCATGGTCAACCTTGTGGTGAAGTAGCGCGTCGCGTTGGTTGCGGTTGAGAGGCCGGGTGCCGGGGCTTAGTGTTGGCAGGTGGGGCACCAGAAGAGGTTGCGTCCTTCGATGACGCTGTGTTCGATGGGGGTGCCGCAGATGTAGCAGGGGTCGCCTGCCCGCCGGTAGACGTAGACTTCCCCGCCGTGGTCGTCTTTGCGGGGTGGTCGTCCCATGGCGTCGGGAGTGTGTTCGGGTCGGACGGTGTCGATGCGGCCGGCGTCGACGCCTGCGCGCATGAGGGTTTCGAGGTCGTCCCAGATGTCACGCCAGGTGGGTGCGTCGATTTCTCGGCTGGGGGTCATGGGGTCGATGCCTAGGCGGAAGAGGGTTTCGGCGCGGTAGATGTTTCCGACGCCGGCGAAGAGTTTCTGGTCCATGAGCACGCTCGCTGCTGTGCGTTTGGAGCGTGCGACTTGTTGGAGGACGGCGTCGCGGCGTTCGGGTGGGCCTCCGAGGATGGGGTCGGCGCCTAGGGTGTCGGCGATGTCGGGTATGGACGCCGCGGTGATCAGCCGGCACCACTGTGGTCCTTTGAGGTCGGCGTAGGTGTCGGTGTCTTCGAGGCCGATGCGTAGACGAACGACGCCGCGGGGCTCGCCGTGGGTGAAGTGGAATTTGCCGACCAGGCCGAGGTGGATGTGGATTGCCCAGGGCGCGTCGAAGCAGATGAACAGGTGTTTGCCGACGGCGACGGCCTGGGTGAGTTCGCACCCATCGAGTTGGGCTGCTTCTGTCGCGAAGCGCCCTTGGGGTGAGGTGACGCGAACGTGGTGGCCTGCGAAATTATTGTTGATGTCGCGGGCGAGCCGGTGGATGACGTGTCCTTCAGGCATGTGCGTGGCTCACGTTGTGGGGTGTTGGGGTGGTGGGTAGTTCGGTTTCGTTGTCGAGGGCTAGCAGTACTTCGTCGGCAAGGCCCGTCCACTGTTGCCCTTGCGCGCGGGGTACGGCGATGGGTGCGAGTGTGGCTCCGACGGCGTCTGCGTAGCGGGCGACGGTTAGGAGGGTGGGGTTGGTTAGCCCGCGTTCCAGCTTGGAGACGGCGGCTTTGTCTACGCCCATGGCCTTCGCGGCGTCATCGATGGTGAGTCCGGAGGTCTCTCGGATGATTGCCAGTTGTGTGATCAGCTTGTGGAGGGCGGGAAGGTTTGTGGGGTGCTGGGATGCGCGGGCCATGGTTTGTAATATAAGACATCTGTCAAATGGCGGCTAGACTTAGCAGCGTGTCTATTAGCAAGATCCTCCTGTACTACAAGTTCCAGCCGATTTCCGATCCGCGTGCGGTGATGCTGTGGCAGCGCGACCTGTGCCAGTCTTTGGGGCTGCGCGGCCGTATTTTGATCAGCGAGCACGGCATTAATGGCACGGTCGGAGGCGATATTGATGCCTGCAAGACCTATGTGAAGAAGACGAAGGAATACTTCAAGGGCATCGAGTTCAAGTGGTCTGAGGGTGGGGCGGAGGACTTCCCGAAGCTCAGCGTGAAGGTGCGCGATGAGATTGTGGCGTTTGGCGCGCCGGGCGAGCTGAAGGTTGATGAGCATGGCGTTGTTGGCGGCGGGGTGCATTTGAAGCCTGAGGAAGTCAACGAGCTTGTGGAAAATAATCCTGACGTCGTGTTTTTCGACGGTCGCAATGCGATGGAGGCCCAGATCGGCAAGTTTAAGGATGCGATTGTGCCGGATGTGAATACGACGCATGATTTTATTCGCGAGTTGGAGTCCGGCAAGTATGACGACCTGAAGGACAAGCCGGTGATCACCTATTGCACGGGTGGTATCCGCTGCGAGATTTTGTCCTCGTTGATGAAAAACCGTGGGTTTAAGGAGGTCTACCAGATCGATGGCGGAATCGTCCGCTATGGGGAAAAGTACGGCAACCAGGGCCTATGGGAGGGCTCGTTGTATGTGTTTGATAAGCGCATGCACATGGAGTTCGGTGAGGACTTCAAGGCGCTGGGCCACTGCATCCACTGCGGCGCGGAGACTAACAAGTTTGAGCATTGTGTCAACGAGGATGATTGCCGGCAGTTGGTGCTGATGTGCCCTGATTGTTTCGGCAATGTTGCCACCCGCCATTGTGGGCAGGAGCGTTGCGTGGAGGTTGCGCGCGAGCAGGCGGAGCAGTTGGCGCAGGCTTAGTGCCCGACGATGGCCATGGTGCCGGTGCCGGTGAGCCACATGAGGGTGAACGGTAGAAGCACCCATAGGGCCGCGAGCCACGGCTGCCAGCGGTCGTGGTTTTTGTATTTTTTGTAGCAGCCGAGGGCGCAGCCGATGAGTCCTGCCAGGGCGATCGCGCCGGGTAGGAGGGGGAAGAGCAGTTCGAAGGTGTGGCTGCAGATCCATGTTGCTACTCCGGCGTCGCAGAGCGGGCCGCCGAGTGCGTGGGATGTGAGGGCGAGCATGAGGCCTGCCAGCAGGGTCAGAAAAATTGTTGACGCCGCGAAGAACACCGCTTGCTGTAGGGATTGACGGTGGCGTTCTAGCTGGTAGAGGGGGTGGTCCTCTCCGTCTTCGGTGAGTTGGCTTAGGCGGCTGGCGTCAAAGTCGAGTTCTTTTTGGAGTTCTTCTGGGAGCTCGACTTTGAGGTGCGGGTCGTTTTCTGGGTGGCTGTGCATGGCCGTGGTGGTTTATTTTTCGAAGGCCTCGGGGTTGTAGTTGGAGGCGAGGCGTTTGATGACGGGGATGAGTTGTTCGGCGAGTTTGAGTTCGTCTTCGTCGAGGAGTTCGAGGAGGGTGGCGAAGTGGCGGTCGCGTTCTGCTCCAACTCGTTTGAGTTCTTCGCGGCCTTGTGCGGTGAGCTTGACGCGGACGCCACGCTTGTCGGAGGTATCGCGGAGGCGGGAGATCATGCCGCGTTCTTCGAGTTGGTGGAGTGCGTTGGAGGCGGTGGGTATTCGGATGCCCTCTTCGCGGGCTACTTCGCTAATGCGTGCGGGGCCGTGCTCTTCGAGGCGGGTCATGATGGTTAGTTGTGGCCCAGTGAGGTCGGATTGTTGTGCGACGCGGAAGTAGGTGACGTAGAGTTTTGTCATTGCGGGGCGGATTTGGGATGCGATGTCAAGGGGGGTGTTCGTCATAACGCCCATAGTATCGTTTACTATCGTTTTGCACCATAACCGTGGGCCTTTGGCACAGAAGTTAACAGCAAATCGGCAGGTTTGTGGGCACTGTGCTGTGGGTTTGGGGCGCTTGTTTTCTGCATGTGGCGCGGGCGGTCAGTAGCATGGCCGCATGATTTCTTTTGGTTCTACTGTGTCGCACAGGTGGCGTAGGGCTCAGTATATTAAGCAGATTCGTGAGGGGCGTGTGTCTCGGGCGGAGGCATGCGAGGGGGATTTTTTGTTGCAGACTGCGGCGAAGTTTCATGGTCGTGCGGTTGCTGGGGTGTGCCCGGTGTGTGAGCGTGATGGGGTGTTGCGTGAGGTGTGGTGGGTGTTTGGTGATGCGGTGGGGTCGAGGGCTAATAGTGCTCGTAGCGAGGCAGAGTTAGAGGCGTTGGTTGCGCAGACGGGTAGTGCGGAGGTGCATACGGTGGAGGTGTGTACTGCGTGTGGGTGGAATTTTTTGCTGATGGTGCAGGAGGCCACTTGTAGTTAGAGCTATATGTAGGGGTTAAAAGTTCGCTAGGCTAGCGGGGAAAGTGTTCTTTTTCTTCTAGTTTCGGAGAGCTGTTGCTGTGAGCAGTGCGTCTAATAGTCAGGGTCCGCGTCGTTCTGGGGGGCGTCCCGCCAGGGGTGGCGCTGGGCGTTCTGGTGGCCGCCGTCGGGCGAAGGCCGCGTGGTCACGCAAGAAGAAGGCCCTGGTTGGTGCCCTGTCGGCTTTGGTGATTATGGTGGGTGCCCCGTTTGTGGCGTTCATGATTGCTTATGTGATGGCGGATGTGCCGCAGCCGGAGGAGCTTGTTAACAAGCAAGTGTCGACGATTTATGCGGATGATTCTTCGACGGAGCTTGCTCGGATTGTGCCTCAGGAGGGCAACCGTGAGCAGGTGTCGATTGATCGCGTGCCGGATTCGTTGAAGCATGCTGTGTTGGCTGCGGAGGACCGCGAGTTTTACACCAACCCTGGTTTTTCGGTGACGGGTTTTGCCCGTGCGATTAAGGGGCAGATCACGGGTGATTCTTCTGCCGGTGGTGGTTCGACGATTACTCAGCAGTACGTGAAGAACGCCATGGTCGGTAATGATCGTTCCTATAAGCGCAAGCTGCGCGAGCTGGTGTATTCGGCGAAGATGGCTAACGAGTGGCCGAAGGATGATGTTCTTTCGGCGTATTTGAACACTATTTATTTCGGCCGTAATTCTTATGGTGTGGCGGCTGCGTCCGAGGCATATTTCGGCAAGCCTTTGGATCAGTTGACGCCTGCGGAGTCTGCGGTGCTGGCTGCGTGTATTCAGCGCCCGAGTAGTTTGGATCCGTGGACTAACCGCGAGGAAGCCGAGCAGCGCTGGAATTACGTACTCGACGGTATGGAGCAGGAGGGGTGGCTGACCCCGCAGGAGCGTGCTGAGCAGGTCTATCCGGAGACGATTGATCCGAATAACAGCCAAGCTTTCACTCAGGCGGAGGGCACGAATGGCTTGATCAAGAATCAGGTGATGGCGGAGCTCGGCACGCTCGGTATCAGTGAGCAGGACGTGGAGACCAAGGGCCTGCGCATCACGACGACGATTCGCCCCAAGGATCAAAACGCCGCGGTGGACAGTGTGCGTGAGCAGATGGCTCAGCGTCCCGATGATCCTTCTTTGCGTGCTGCAGTGGTCAGTGTGGAGCCGAAGACGGGCGCGATCCGCGCCTACTACGGTGGCGAAGATCCCAACGGTTGGGACTATGCGAACTCAGGTCTCCAGACCGGTTCGACGTTTAAGGTTTTCGGGTTGGCTGCCGCTTTGCAGCAGGGCATTCCCCTGTCCCAGGGTTACTCCAGTGCTCCGGTGCAGATGGGTGACGCCACGGTCAACAACGTTGAAGGTAACGACTGTGGTTTCTGCTCGATTCAGGAGGCCCTGAAGCGTTCGCACAATACGAGCTTCATCCGTTTGGAGCATGACTTGGACAATGGCGCCCAGGATGTTGCCGATATGGCGCATGCGTTGGGTGTGGCAAAGCAGATCCCTGGTTTCGATCAGACGTTGACCCACGACGGTGGTAGTCCCGAAGACGGCATTATTTTGGGCCAGTACGAGTCCCGTCCTTTGGACATGGCTGTTGCTTTGGCAACGTTGGCGGACCAGGGTGTGTGGCACCAGCCGTACTTGGTGCAGAAGATCACCACCCAGGCTGGTGACGTCTTGTACGAACATGAGGCTACTGAGGGCGAGCGTCGCGTCAGCGCGAAGGTCGCTAACAATGTGATTGCTGCGATGGGTCCGATTGCTGCGTACTCCAACAACAATCAGTTGGCGGGTGGCCGCGTGTCTGCTGCGAAGACTGGTACGACTCAGTTGGGCGACACTGGTCAGAACAAGGATGCCTGGATGATTGGCGCCACTCCCCAGTTGGCGACGGCTGTGTGGGTCGGCACTGCAGACAATTCGGCGTTGACCAACTCGTCGGGCGGTTTGATGTACGGTTCCGGCATGCCGGCCCGCATTTGGAAGTCCACCATGGATCAGGCCCTGGAGGGCGAGCCTAACGAGGACTTCCCCGAGCCGAAGGGCATGGGCTACTCCTCTACCCCCTACGTCTACGCTCCGCCGAGCTCTGGCGGCAACAATGACGCCTCGGAGGAGGAAGCGCCTGAGGAGGAGATGCCGGTGGATGTTCCCCCGGTAGAGGAAGCACCTGCTGCTCCCCCGGCGGATACCATTGAGCTCGCGCCGGGCATCGTTATCCCGAACATTTTCGGATAGGTACATCCATGACGGATACGGCACTGATTGTGACTATGGCGAGCGTTTTTGCTGGGTTCGCCTGTTTCACGGGTAGTTTCTTAAGCTTCCGCCTGGGCAAGTCCCCGTGGTTGACGTGGGGGCTGATGGCCGTAGCGATTGCGTTGATTACGGTCATTCCCACCACGATTGCGATTTTCTGGGCCACGCTTGCTGTTTAGCTTCTTTGTCGGCTACTCTAACAAGGTTGCTTTATGCAGCAGTCCTCCTGTCATACCCAAAGGGGGTATGGCCGTTACACAATTACTAGACCATAGGAGGTGATGAGGTCCGTGCGTAAATACGAACTCATGATCATTCTTGACCCGTCTCAGGATGAACGCACTGTCGCCCCGTCCCTGGATAAGTTCCTCGAGGTTGTCCGCAAGGAAAACGGCACCGTGGATAAGGTTGATATTTGGGGCAAGCGCACTCTTGCGTACCCGATCAACAAGAAAGACGAAGGCATCTACGCTGTCGTCGATCTCCACTGCGAGTCCGCTACCGTGCTCGAGCTGGATCGTCTTCTCAACCTGAGCGACGACGTTCTGCGCACCAAGGTGCTGCGCGCCGATCGCTAGTCAACTCCCCCATTGCTTGTATCTGGCTACACTGGCCGGATGAAAGCAAAAGGGTTCACTAGAAAGTAGGTTCTCATGGCTCAGGGCGAAACTCAGATTACTGTGGTCGGCAACCTTGTTGCTGATCCTGAATTGCGTTTCACGGCGTCGAATGTCGCCGTAGCGAATTTCCGTATTGCTTCCACTCCTCGCCGGTTTAATCGTCAGACTAACCAGTGGGAAGATGGCGAGGCACTGTACCTCACGTGCAACGTGTGGCGTCAGGTTGCGGAGAATGTTGCTAATACGTTGACGAAGGGTATGCGCGTTATCGTGACCGGTCGGTTGCGCCAGCGTTCGTACGACACCCGCGAGGGTGAGCGTCGTAGTGTGATGGAGATTGAGGTCGACGAGGTCGGTCCTTCTTTGCAGTATGCGACGGCGCAGGTTCAGCGTGTGAGCCGTGGTGAGGGCAATTCTGGTGGTTTCCAGCAGCAGCAGTCCGGTGGCTTTGGTGGCCCCGCTCCGCAGGCGTCTGGTGGCAATCAGAATATGTCGGCTGTTCCGGATAATGATCCGTGGAATAGTGCTCCTGCTTCTGGTGGTTTTGCCGGGGCAGATGACGAACCCCCGTTTTAACTTGAAATCTTTTTAACTTTTCCTGAAAGGCAGGGATCATGAAGCTGATCCTCACCGCCGCCGTTGATAACTTGGGCGTCCCTGGTGACGTTGTCGAGGTCAAGGCTGGCTACGGACGTAACTACCTGCTTCCGCGCGGTTTCGCTATTGTGGCGACTCGTGGCGCTGAGAAGCAGATTGAGGGCATTAAGCGCGCTCAGGCTGAGCGGGAGATCCGCGACCTGGATCATGCACGCGAGGTCAAGGCCCAGCTGGAGGCACTGGAGGGTGTTTCTGTTGAGGTCCGCACCGCAGAAAATGGCAAGTTGTTCGGTTCTGTGAAGGCCGAAGACATTGTTGCCGCAGTGAAGGCCGCTGGCGGTCCTTCCCTGTCCAAGCACTCTGTGCTTTTGAAGAAGGGTCACGTTAAGAGCGTTGGTGCTTATGACGTTGACGTTAAGCTTCAGGGCGACATTTCCGCCAAGGTGAACTTTAAGGTCGTTGCTGCCTAGTTTTAGGCTTTTATAGCATCGGCGGCCACGCGTGTGGCCACATGACAACAGCAGGCTTGAGCCTCCGCTTGTGGGTATATCCCCGGGTGGAGGCTTTTGCCGTTGTTGGGGTTGCTTGTTGACGTCGTGGGGGTGCGGCTGTGTGGTTGGTGTTGCGGCGGCTGTTGTTAGGGTGCGAGGGCGGCGAGCCGCTGACCTGCAAGATCAATATTTTGCAACGGTTTTAACCAACAAAAAGCAACGGTTTCGAGCAACATTTTGCAATCTTGGGGGCCTCGGAAATCTTGAAAATTGGCAGACGCGTAGACTGTTCGCATGTTGTCTGGAAGCTCTTCCAGGCGTTGTTGTTGGTTTCTGGAGTGAGGGTTTGGTTATGGCTTGGGATGCCAATTCGGCGGCTGAGGACTCTGGTGTGAACTCGGGCGCGACGGAGGATACTGACGCAGGCGCGGGGGCTGTGTCGTTTGATGACACCCCTCCCCCGCCGGAGGACGATTACGCACCGCCAGCTCCGGAGGATGACTACCAGCCGTCCGCGTCTAACCGTTCTAATTCCAATTACCGTAGTGGCGGCTATGGCCAAGATCGTGGCCGTAGTTTTAGGGGGCGCGATGAGCTTCAGCAGGCGTATGAGTCCGGCCGTAAGCCTCCGCATGATAATGATGCGGAGCAGGGTGTGTTGGGTGCGATGTTGTTGGCGCCGGATACGGTGGTCGACATTATTGAGGAGCTGTCTGCTGAGGATTTCTACCGCCCTGCGCACCAGCTGATTTTCCAGGCGATTATTGACTTATTCGCGGAGAATAAGGATATTGACCCGGTTATTGTTGCGGGCAGGTTGGATCGCAACAATGATTTGGAGCGTGCTGGGGGCGCGCCTTATTTGCATACGCTGTACAGTTCGGTGCCGACGGCGGCGAATGCGCGTTATTACGCGGAGATTGTCTCTGAGAAGGCGACGTTGCGTCGGTTGGTTGATGCGGGTACTCGGGTGGTCCAGTTGGGCTATGAGGGCACTGAGGGGGCTGAGGTTGATGCTGTGGTGGATATGGCGCAGCAGGAGGTTTTTGCGATTGCGCAGAAGAAGACTGCTGAGGATTATTCGGTGCTGGCGGACATGATTGAGCCGACGATGGATGAGTTGGATCAGATCCATGCGCATGGTGGTTTGGCGCAGGGTGTTCCGACTGGGTTCATCGACTTGGATGATCGGACGAATGGTTTGCATGGCGGGCAGATGATTATTGTGGCTGCTCGTCCCGGTGTCGGTAAGTCGACGTTGGCGTTGGATTTCATGCGCTCGTGTTCGATTGCGCATGGGAAGCCGAGTGTGTTGTTCAGCTTGGAAATGTCCAAGTCTGAGGTTGTGATGCGCTTGTTGTCTGCGGAGGCGGAGATCAAGTTGTCGGACATGCGTGCAGGCCGCATGAATGATGAGCAGTGGGCGAAGCTGGCTAACAAGATTGGCCAGATTAATGACGCCCCGTTGTACATTGATGATTCTGCGAATTTGACGATGATGGAGATTCGTTCGAAGGCTCGGCGGCTGTCGCAGAAGGTGGGGCTGTCGATGATTGTGGTGGATTACCTGCAGTTGATGTCTTCGGGTAAGAAGGTGGAGTCGCGTCAGCAGGAGGTGTCGGAGTTTTCACGCCAGTTGAAGTTGTTGGCGAAGGAGCTGGATGTTCCTTTGATTGCGATTTCGCAGTTGAACCGTGGTCCGGAGTCGCGTACGGATAAGCGTCCTCAGTTGGCGGATCTGCGTGAGTCGGGTTCGTTGGAGCAGGACGCGGATATGGTGATGTTGCTGTATCGGCCGGATTCTCAGGATCGTGAGGATCCTCGTGCGGGTGAGGCGGATATTATTTTGGCGAAGCACCGTGGTGGTCCGATTGATACGGTGAGTGTGGCTCACCAGCTGCATTACTCGAGGTTTGCGAACCTAGCCCGCGGCTAGTTCCGATAGGATCTGGGGATATTGCCGAGTCACCAAGAAAATTAGGAACGGTTGAGTTCCTCATGATGAAGTCCTTGAGGTTTCGGTCGATCATACCCACTAGGCGAAGGAATGCGGGGAAGTATTCTTGTGGCGGAATACGCCGCGTCCGGTTGGCGGCGTCTTTGGAGCCGGGAATGGGGATTCCGTTTATAAGCGATTCGTGGTGTGCGATTCTATTTCGAATCAGATGTACTCGATGAACCTGCTCAAATGCCCAGCAACCTTCCCCTGGTTGCATCGAGATTGTTGTGATGCGACCGATGGATCTCATCCAATCCGCTCCATCCCCGACTGATGGCATTAAATGTGCGCTGGTTAAAGATGCTTGCGGATAGCCTGTGCCAGCTGGGGCCGTACTTCGAGACTAGAGCTTTGTCGATCGAGTTTCGAAGAGCGACCTCGATGATTGCTAGATCGTGAAATAATGAGCTGCTCAGAGACCGATCACGTAGGTAAAGATCCAATGCCACCGTCACGTCCCCCTTGCAGCGGGCAACGTACGGTTGAAGTCGTTGTGCAGATATAAGTGCAGGATCGATACCAGGAGTTTGACCGTTGTTGTTTGACGAATTCGCCATGATACGCAGCCGGGCTATTGATGTCGCGATCCTCGGTGCCATGCGGTCTTCAGCGTGGACGACGGCGAGCTGACCTTGGTGGAATGCGCCCCCGACGTCACCGTTGATGAGCTGCGGAAATAACCGGCGCACCATTCCGCTTACACTCCACGGGCTGAGGTGCCCCTTCGCTCCCGGTGTTATTCTTATTAACAAGAATTTAACACCCTCAGCACAGCGAAGGACTCTTCGTGGATTTCCTCTTCCTGGCCATAGGCCTTTTGCTCGTCGCCGTCATTGTGGTCGCTATCGGCGACCGCGTCGGCTTGCCCTGGCCCGTGCTTCTCACCCTCGTCGCCGCAGGCACCATCTTCTTCCCGGGTCTGCCGAGGGTGCACATACCTGCCGACCTTATTCTTCCGATCTTCTTGCCCCCGTTGCTGTGGGCGATGGCCCGTAGAACCAGCTGGTCAGTGATCCGGAGGCAACGCGGCACCATCATTGCGCTGTCCGTTCTGTTGGTATTTTTCACGACGGTCGCCGCCGCCGGTGCCGCGATGTTGGTTATGCCTGGGCTTGGTTTGGCTGCCGCTGTTCTTTTGGGCAGTGCGTTGGCTCCGCCGGACCCCGTTGCCGTGGATGCCGTCGCCGAGCCCGCAGGTGTACCCCGACGGCTCATCAGCACCCTTCAAACCGAGGGATTGTTTAATGACGCCGCGTCTATCGTCGCGTTCCACGTCGCCCTCGGCGCCATCCAAGCGGGTGAAAACCTCAGCATCAAAGCGGGCGTTCTGGACTTCCTCTATTCCTCCAGCGTCGCTGTAATTATTGGTTTAGGTGTCGGTTGGGTCAGTGCCAAGCTGACTGACTGGATGGAATCTCCCGTTGCCCGCAACGCCTTTAGTTGGGTGATTCCCTTCGCCGTGTTTCTGCTGGCAGAAGAGCTGCACGCCTCCGGTGTCATCGCGATCGTCATCGCCGCAGTGGAGATGCACTCCCGCGTGAAGGTCGGTGCAGAAGACCGCCTGACCGGACACGCATTCTGGGAAACAGTCGAGATGTTGTTTACTGGTGTGGCGTTCGGCCTGATTGGTTTGTCGGTGCGCGAAGCCGTCGCCGACGTCGGTTCCCAACTATGGCACGGTGTGTGGGTCGGCGCGATCCTCTCCGTCGTGCTCATCGTCGTGCGCCTGGTGTGGATGCTGGTGCTGTACAACTACAACACCCGCAAACTCGCATCCTTGGCTGGCACCGTCGCAGAGTACGCCTCAAGCAAGTACATTCCGGTGCACGCGGTGGGCAGCGCCGCAGGAAAAATCACCCGCAAAACCATCTTCCCACCCATGGGCGCACCACTGCGCTTGCAGGAAGTCCTCCTGCTAACATGGGCCGGCATGCGCGGACTTGTCACCCTGGCGCTTGTGTTGTCTATCCCCTATGGTTACGCCCCCTGGCAGCAGGAATTCACCGTCATCGCCCTGGTCGTACTGACGATCACCATGGTGGTCCCGGGCCTCACCCTGCCGTGGTTGATGCGCAAACTATCGCTCGACCAAGGCCCGGATGCCTTTGGTGACGCCGCGCGCGAAAACCTCCTGCGCCGCGCCCGCGAGGCAGCAAGCGTTGTGCTGCACGCCAAAGCAGAAGAGCTACCCCCTAACACGGTAGCCAGCATTCAACACTGGATTGCGGAAGAAACCGGCACCGAGGACCTCGACGACACCGAATGCGCCGCCACCCGCCTGGCCAGCAAAAAGAAGATCAACGATATTCGCGAGCGCGCCAGCCGCATCCGCTACGAAGCCCTGCGCGCCGCCCAGCGTGAAGTGCTCGAAGCCCGCCGCGAAGCCGGGATCGACCCTGCGGTCGCCGACGATGTCCTCCACGACATTGACCGCATGATATTGGCGATCAAACGCCACTAAAACCACAGGTCAATCCGCCCACACCCCCGCGTTTGCGAAGCTAGAAACGCCGCAAACGCAGGGAATTTGTCACCACAAACACGCTCGACAACGCCATCGCAGCACCCGCCCACATGGGCTCCATCAGTCCGGCCGCAGCAACCGGAATCAACAACACGTTGTAAGCGAACGCCCAAAACAGGTTCCCGCGGATCGTCCGCACTGTCGCCCGCGACAAACGCAGCGCCGTATCCACCCCGCGCAGGTCAGAGTTCAGCACGGTAATGTCACTGGCCTCAATCGCCACATCCGTACCCGACCCCATCGCGATACCCACATCTGCCTGCGCAAGCGCCGCGGCGTCATTAATTCCATCCCCCACCATCGCGACCACACGGCCCTGGTCCTGCAAGGTGCGCACCACATCAAGCTTCTCATCGGGCATAACCTCGGACCAGACTCGATCGATCCCCACCTCCGCAGCCACAGCTTGGGCCACCGCAGCGGAATCACCCGTCAACAGCACAGGCTCCACACCGTCAGCCTTCAACAAATCGATAGCCTGCTTGCTTGTCGGCTTGAGCGAATCCCGCGCAGACACCCGCGCCACCAACACACCATTAACACTAATGACGCCGCGGATGACCTCCACGCACACAACCCCCAACGCCGGATGCGCAACACGCGCCCGCACACCAAGCCCAGGCAGCGCCGTAAAATCCGACACCTCCCACTCGCGCCACTGATTACCACAATTCTGCTGTGCATACCGCACCAACGCACGAGCTACAGGATGCTCAGAACCGGACTCCGCTGCCGCGACTAGCTCCACCACATCACAGTGCTGCAACGCCACCCCACCCACTACGGCCGCGTCCTCGCAGTCCAATGACGCAGTCAACTCACCCGACGTCACCGTCCCCGTCTTATCAAAAACCACCGTATCGACCTTGCGCGACTGCTCCAACACCTGCGGGCCCTTAATAAGCAGGCCCAACTGTGCCGCCCGACCAGTGCCCACAAGCAATGCTGTCGGAGTCGCCAAACCCAACGCGCACGGGCACGCAACCACCAACACCGCCACCGCCGAAGGCACATCAAAAAACGCAACAACCAGCGCAATAGCAATCACAGTCGGCACAAAAAAGCGGGAAATCTGATCGACCAAACGCTGCACCGGAGCCTTCTGCTGCGCCCCCGCAACCAGCGCAGAAATCTGAGCCAACACGGTGTCCTCCCCCACCCTGGTCGCCTCAACCTCCAGCGACCCAACCGTGTTCAACGTAGCGCCCGCGACGTCATCACCCACAGCCACCGCACGCGGCAGCGACTCACCCGTCAACATGGACTCGTCGACCTCGCTACTGCCCCGCACCACACGACCATCCGTCGCGACCTTCTCCCCCGGCCCCACCACAAACACATCCCCCACCCGCAGGTCAGCCACAGGCACCGTCCGGCCATCAACCAAAACGGCCTGCTTAGCACCCAAATTCAGCAACTCACGAAACGCCGCCGAGCTCCGATTCTTCGCCCGATGCTCCAACAACTTCCCCAACAACAATGACGTCGTGATCATCCCGACCGCATCAAAGTACACGTGGCCGTGGGCAACCGGCGGCCACCCCCAGTGCATGTGCATCAGCGAATACACAAGCGCCGCAGTCGTACCCAACGTGACCAGGGTATCCATGGTCAACTGGCCCTTGAGGGTGTTTCGGTGGAACAACCAGCCACTGTAGAAGTACACAAGCAGGGCAAACGGCAGCTGCGCGATGGCCATCCACCGGTGCGGGGCGAACATTAACGCCATCAAAACAACCGTCGACACAGCCGCCACAATCAGCCGAGGCATGATCTCCGGCTGCCGCTTCGAGCCATAACCCAACTTGGTGATCGTGTCGGTAATCGTCTTGGGATCCACCGACTCGTCAAAATCCACCGAAGCGGTTTCGGTCGCGTAGTTCACCTCTGCGCGAACACCCGGCAGCTTATTCAGCTTGCGCTCCACCCGGGCACTGCAACTCGTGCAGCTCATGCCTGTGACGGTGAAATCAGCGTGCATGCTGCTAAACCACCTTGTAGCCGGCCTCGGCGATTGCCGCAGCCACCGCGGCGTCATCACCCGACGCCTCAACCGTGCCGGCCGCAACATCAATGGTGCCGACCTCGAGGCCAGCGTCCGTGAGCTCCTCACGCACAGCGTTGGCGCAGTGCTCGCAGGTCATACCTTCAACGTTAAAAATCTTCATAACAAACCACCTTGAACTAAAGGACTAACCAATTACTTGCGCGGTATTGCTGCACAAGCGCGTATCCTGGCCGATAGCGAGGACAAAAAGTCCTCACCCCCTATAATCGGACAACCTCGGAGGTTTATTCCATGGCAACCATTAACGTGACGGAAAGCACCTTTGCTCAGACTGTGCAGCAGAAAGGTGTCGTCGTTGTAGACGCATGGGCACCATGGTGCGGACCCTGCCGACAGTTCGCACCGATCTTCGAAAAGGTCAGCGAGCAGCACGCGGACGCCACCTTCGCCAAGTTCAACACCGACGAAAACCAAAACCTGGCGCAACAGTTGGGCATCATGTCGATCCCCACGCTCATGGTTTTTAAAGATGGCGAGCTGTTGTTCCGCCAGGCTGGCGTACTGCCCGCACCAGCCCTGAGCGAGCTGGTGACCAAGGTTCAGAACATGAGCTAGCGGGTGCCGCGCTGAATATTCAGCAGCACCGCGCGGATCCCACTGTGGAAGCCATCGCGCAGTGCAACGCGCTGACTTTCCGACAGGGTGTATTCGTGCAGTGTCTCGCAGGCGAACTGCAGCAGTGGGCGGTCGACTTCCGGTGGCAGCCCGCCGCCGGATAGCAGGTGTGCGGAGTCCCGCTGCTCTGTGGTGGCGGCGTTGTCATACCACCAGCTGGCGTACTGTTGGCCCACGTCAAATGGGGTTTGGAAGCCCGCGCTGGACCATACTTCGTTGGGCAGCGGCACGTAACGGCTGCGGAGCTTACGCCGCGGTGCCATGACCAGCGGGGTTGGTTTCGGGGCGCCCGGGGTGTTGTCTTGGGTGTCTTCCTGCTCTTCGGGGGTGTCTGCTGTGATCGTGGAAGTGTGCTCTTCCTCAGTGGCAGGTTGCTCCGGCTCGCGCAGCGCGGTGGACGCTTGGTTAGCTGACAGAGTGTCGGCGGGGATGTCGTCGGGGTCCGACCCGGAATTTGCGGCAGAGGTTGCTCCCTTTTGGCGGACGCGAACTTCGGCGCGCTGGGCGGACTCTTGGATGGAGATTTGTTGGCCGGCCTGGCCTGCGGATACTTCCGCTGACAAGCTGAAGCGACTTTCGGAATAGTCCACTTCTTCCGCAGCGACGGTGGGCCCGAGGTTCATGACCTCCGTGGGCACGGTGGGGGCGGGATCGATCGCCGTAGCGTCCTCATCCACAGGCTTGTCCGCATCATGTGGGACGGGAGCGCTGTTGGTGGGCACCTCTTCGGTTGCATCCTCTTGAGTTTGCGGGTTGCTGTCGTCGTTGTCATCGACTGGCCCGGCAGGCAAGGGGCCTTCCAGTGGCTCGATGCGCATGCAGTCGGCGAAGTCTTCGCGTGGGTCGAGGATGGTGGTGGTGTCGCAGGCGTGACGTAGCGCGCTGGACATGGAGTCCCACCCGAACCCGTAGAGGTGGACGCGCAGGCCCGCGGCGGTTGCTTCTTCCACTCCGGGGATCATGTCTGCGTCGCCACTGACCAGTACGATGTCAGAGCAGTGCCGCCCCAAACCCGCAATCACGAGGTCCGCGACCAGTCGTGTGTCGACGGCTTTCTGTGTTCGACGTTCACCCCATTCGATGAGCTGCCCCGCGCGCAGTTGCACGCCGTCGCAGGTGCGGAGTGCGCGTTGGTAGCGGTGGGGGCCGGAGTCGGGAATGCCGTCGTACCAGTATTGCCGCTGTACCGGTTGTTGTAATTGGTCTTCGACCATTTTCCCTAACACGGCGACGACTTCCGGTAAGTCGATTTCTAGTTGGGCCCGGGCCCCGGTTGCCCAGGAGTTATAAAAACTGGCTAATAGATACGAGGTGTCTACATACACCTGTGTACGTTCCAACATGGCTAAATCCTTCAATCTAGTTTTTCTAATGGGGTCGCGGGTGTCGAGCCTGCGGCCTTGCCTTCCAGTGTGCCTTAATTGATGACGCCGCGGGCAAAAATCTCTGCTGCCAGGGGGTTTGTGTGCGCAGTGGGTTGATGTGTTAATTTTTTCTTCGGTCAACGAGCCGCTACTTGCTTTCAAAGCACAGGTTATCGGGGTGATCTGGAGGTTTGAAAAATAGCCTTTCGGGCCCGGATTTGTGTTTTAACAAGATGGTGTGTAAGTTAGATCGAGTCGCTACGGCAGCTGGTTGCACGGTGTTGTGCAGTTTGGTGGTTGTGGTGGTGTTGTTTGAGAACTCAATAGTGTGCCAATGTACTTTTTTTAAGTGTTTTTTTCATGCGCCATGGCACGTTGATACTGCCGCTGTTTTTGTGGTGGTTGTGTTGTGGTGTTTGTTGTTTGTGTGTACCAGCAGCTTGCGCTTGCACGTGTGTGTTTGTGTGGTTGGCTGTGTAAATATGAACTGTTTTGGTTGTGGTGGTTTTTCCTCGTCGGATGCACCATGATCGTGTTTTTTGCCAGTTTTTACTGGTTGCTAGGTTTTGGCTCTGTCATTTTTTTGATGCTTTTGGGCTGATTTTTTATGGAGAGTTTGATCCTGGCTCAGGACGAACGCTGGCGGCGTGCTTAACACATGCAAGTCGAACGGAAAGGCCTAAGCTTGCTTGGGTACTCGAGTGGCGAACGGGTGAGTAACACGTGAGTGATCTGCCCTCAACTTCGGGATAAGCCTGGGAAACTGGGTCTAATACTGGATAGGACCATCCTTTAGTGTGTGATGGTGGAAAGTTTTTTCGGTTGGGGATGAGCTCGCGGCCTATCAGCTTGTTGGTGGGGTAATGGCCTACCAAGGCGTCGACGGGTAGCCGGCCTGAGAGGGTGTACGGCCACATTGGGACTGAGACACGGCCCAGACTCCTACGGGAGGCAGCAGTGGGGAATATTGCACAATGGGCGGAAGCCTGATGCAGCGACGCCGCGTGAGGGATGACGGCCTTCGGGTTGTAAACCTCTTTCGACAGGGACGAAGCTTTTGTGACGGTACCTGTATAAGAAGCACCGGCTAACTACGTGCCAGCAGCCGCGGTAATACGTAGGGTGCGAGCGTTGTCCGGAATTACTGGGCGTAAAGAGCTCGTAGGTGGTTTGTCGCGTCGTCTGTGAAATTCCGGGGCTTAACTCCGGGCGTGCAGGCGATACGGGCATAACTTGAGTGCTGTAGGGGAGACTGGAATTCCTGGTGTAGCGGTGAAATGCGCAGATATCAGGAGGAACACCGATGGCGAAGGCAGGTCTCTGGGCAGTAACTGACGCTGAGGAGCGAAAGCATGGGGAGCGAACAGGATTAGATACCCTGGTAGTCCATGCCGTAAACGGTGGGCGCTAGGTGTAGGGGACTTCCACGTCTTCTGTGCCGTAGCTAACGCATTAAGCGCCCCGCCTGGGGAGTACGGCCGCAAGGCTAAAACTCAAAGGAATTGACGGGGGCCCGCACAAGCGGCGGAGCATGTGGATTAATTCGATGCAACGCGAAGAACCTTACCTGGGCTTGACATATACAGGATCGCTGCAGAGATGTAGTTTCCCTTGTGGTCTGTATACAGGTGGTGCATGGTTGTCGTCAGCTCGTGTCGTGAGATGTTGGGTTAAGTCCCGCAACGAGCGCAACCCTTGTCTTATGTTGCCAGCACACTWTGGTGGGGACTCATGAGAGACTGCCGGGGTTAACTCGGAGGAAGGTGGGGATGACGTCAAATCATCATGCCCCTTATGTCCAGGGCTTCACACATGCTACAATGGTCGGTACAACGCGCTGCGAGCCTGTGAGGGTGAGCGAATCGCTGAAAGCCGGCCTCAGTTCGGATTGGGGTCTGCAACTCGACCCCATGAAGTCGGAGTCGCTAGTAATCGCAGATCAGCAACGCTGCGGTGAATACGTTCCCGGGCCTTGTACACACCGCCCGTCAAGTCACGAAAGTTGGTAACACCCGAAGCCAGTGGCCTAACCCTTGTGGAGGGAGCTGTCGAAGGTGGGATCGGCGATTGGGACTAAGTCGTAACAAGGTAGCCGTACCGGAAGGTGCGGCTGGATCACCTCCTTTCTAAGGAGTTTATTRTTTTTTGTGTGGAACACGCATTGTTTTTGGGTGGATGCACACCCTCACCAAGTGGTGGTGGGGTTGCAGCAGACGGTAAGGCATGGAAAGAAATTGTTTGGTGTTTCACACTGCTTWRAGAAAAGGGTGCGTTGGTGCATTGTTGGGTGTCTGGAACAGCACTTGTCGCTTTGTGTGTGGCGTGTTGTTTCTTGCTCCATGTGGGGTTGCTGGCCGTGATGGTGGTTGGTGATTGTGTGTGGGGTGTGTTGTTTGAGAACTGTATAGTGGACGCGAGCATCTTTATTTTTTGATTTTGCCTTGTAAGTGTTTTTTGTGTGTGTTGTAAGGGCACACGGTGGATGCCTTGGCAACTTAAGCCGATGAAGGACGTGGTAGGCCGCGATAGGCCTCGGGGAGCTGTCAAACGAGCGTTGATCCGAGGGTGTCCGAATGGGGAAACCCAGCTGTCGTTATGGGCGGTTACCCATCACTGAACGTGTATAGGTGGTGTGGAGGTTACGCGGGGAAGTGAAACATCTCAGTACCCGTAGGAAGAGAAAACAATTGTGATTCCGCTAGTAGTGGCGAGCGAACGTGGATGATGGCTAAACTGCGTGCGTGTGATACCCGGCAGGGGTTGCGTGCGTGGGGTTGTGGGAGCATAACGTCGAGGATCTGCCGGTTCTTGGTTACGTGATAGTCGCGCATGCTAGGTGAAGTGGATTGGAATGTCCCGCCGTAGACGGTGAGAGCCCGGTAGGTGAAAGTGTGTGTGTGGTAATGGTTGTGTTTCCCGAGTAGCAGCGGGCTCGTGGAATCTGCTGTGAATCTGCCGGGACCACCCGGTAAGCCTGAATACTTAAGTTGACCGATAGCGGATGAGTACCGTGAGGGAATGGTGAAAAGTACCCCGGGAGGGGAGTGAAATAGTACCTGAAACCGTGTGCTTACAATCCGTCAGAGCGCCCTTGTGTGGTGTGATGGCGTGCCTTTTGAAGAATGAGCCTGCGAGTCAGCGGCATGTCGCGAGGTTAACACGTGTGTGGTAGCCGTAGGGAAACCGAATCCTAATGAGGGTGAATGAGTGGCATGTCCTGGACCCGAAGCGAAGTGATCTACCCATGGCCAGTGTGAAGCAGCTGTAAGAGGTTGTGGAGGCGCGAACCCACTTAGGTTGAAAACTGAGGGGATGAGTTGTGGGTAGGGGTGAAAGGCCAATCAAACTTCGTGATAGCTGGTTCTCCCCGAAATGCATTTAGGTGCAGCGTCGTGTGTTTCTTGCCGGAGGTAGAGCTACTGGATGGTTTAGCGGGACCAACATCTTAGCGACATCAGCCAAACTCCGAATGCCGGTAAGTGAGAGCACGGCAGTGAGACTGCGGGGGATAAGCTTCGTAGTCGAGAGGGAAACAGCCCAGATCGCCGGCTAAGGCCCCTAAGCGTGTACTAAGTGGAAAAGGATGTGGGATCGCGAAGACAACCAGGAGGTTGGCTTAGAAGCAGCCATCCTTGAAAGAGTGCGTAATAGCTCACTGGTCGAGTGGTTCTGCGCCGACAATGTAGTGGGGCTCAAGTACACCGCCGAAGCCGCGGCRCTCAYAYKTTTGTGTGTGGGTGGGTAGGGGAGCGTCGTGCATAATGTGAAGCCGCCGAGTGATCGTTGTGGTGGAGTGTGTGCGAGTGAGAATGCAGGCATGAGTAGCGAATGATGAGTGAAAAACTCATCCGCCGGATGACCAAGGGTTCCTGGGTTAAGCTAATCTTCCCAGGGTGAGTCGGGACCTAAGGCGAGGCCGACAGGCGTAGTCGATGGACAACCAGTTGATATTCTGGTACCCGGATGGAAGCGCCCGTGGTGAATCAGTGATACTAACCGCCCTGAAGCCTGATGGCAGTCTTTTGGATTGTTGTTGGTGTGGATGCGTGGGATCTGATCTGGTAGTAGCCAAGCGATGGTGTGACACAGGAAGGTAGCCGAGCCACTGAGTGGATTGTGGTGTAAGCGTGTAGCCCGCATGGTAGGTAAATCCGCTGTGCATGGTGGGTGAGGCGTGATGCGTACCCCTTGTTGGGGGATGTTGGTGATCCTATGCTGTCGAGAAAAGCATCTAGCGATGTTTCCATCTGGCCCGTACCCCAAACCGACACAGGTGGTCAGGTAGAGAATACTAAGGCGATCGGGTGAACTGTGGTTAAGGAACTCGGCAAAATGCCCCCGTAACTTCGGGAGAAGGGGGACCACTGCTGGTGACAGACTGGTTTTGAGCTGGTGGTGGTCGCAGAGAATAGAGGGAAGCGACTGTTTACTAAAAACACAGGTCCATGCGAAGACGATAAGTCGATGTATATGGACTGACGCCTGCCCGGTGCTGGAAGGTTAAGAGGACCTGTTAGTCACTTTGGTGGCGAAGCGGAGAATTTAAGCCCCAGTAAACGGCGGTGGTAACTATAACCATCCTAAGGTAGCGAAATTCCTTGTCGGGTAAGTTCCGACCTGCACGAATGGCGTAACGACTTCCCTGCTGTCTCAACCACAGGCCCGGCGAAATTGCAGTACGAGTAAAGATGCTCGTTACGCGCGGCAGGACGAAAAGACCCCGGGACCTTCACTATAGCTTGGTATTGATATTCGGTTCGGTTTGTGTAGGATAGGTGGGAGACTGTGATCACATGACGCCAGTTSTGTGGGAGTCGTTGTTGAAATACCACTCTGGTCGTATTGGATATCTKAACCTCGGCCCATGATCTGGGTTAGGGACAGTGCCTGGTGGGTAGTTTAACTGGGGCGGTTGCCTCCTAAAGAGTAACGGAGGCGCCCAAAGGTTTCCTCAGCCTGGTTGGCAATCAGGTGGTGAGTGTAAGTGCACAAGGGAGCTTGACTGTGAGACTGACAGGTCGAGCAGGTACGAAAGTAGGGACTAGTGATCCGGCACTGGCTTGTGGAAGCGGTGTCGCTCAACGGATAAAAGGTACCCCGGGGATAACAGGCTGATCTTCCCCAAGAGTCCATATCGACGGGATGGTTTGGCACCTCGATGTCGGCTCGTCGCATCCTGGGGCTGGAGTAGGTCCCAAGGGTTGGGCTGTTCGCCCATTAAAGCGGCACGCGAGCTGGGTTTAGAACGTCGTGAGACAGTTCGGTCTCTATCCGCCGCGCGCGTAGAAACTTGAGAAAGGCTGTCCCTAGTACGAGAGGACCGGGACGGACGTACCTCTAGTGTGCCAGTTGTCACGCCCGTGGCATGGCTGGTTGGCTACGTACGGAAGGGATAACCGCTGAAAGCATCTAAGCGGGAAGCCTGTTTCGAGATAAGGTTTCATGAATCAGGTGCCCTCTAGACTAGGGGGTTGATAGGCCAGAGCTGGAAGCGTAGTAATGCGTGTTGAGGTGACTGGTACTAATGCGCCGAACACACCCAAAACACCCATCCGTTGATGATGGGGGGTTGCTTACAACGGTGTTTAGCTCGAATGTATTGAATGTTTGCGTCCACTATGCAGTGTCTGAAACAGCACACCTAGCATCGCCTTGTGGGGTGTTGGTTGTGTCGGTGGTTGATGGCGGTGAGGATACGCCCGGTCCCTTTCCGAACCCGGAAGCTAAGCTCACCTGCGCCGATGGTACTGCACACGGGAGTGTGTGGGAGAGTAGGTCGCCGCCGGCCTAAAACAAAAAACAATAATTATATACAGTCTTGATTGTTGGGAAGGCGTCACTTGTTGGGTGGCGTCTTCCCTTCTTTTTGTGTGTTTATAGCAGGGGTATTGTTCGGGTATTGGGGTGTGTGGGTGTCGTCTGTGGGGTGTGTGGGTGTTGTCTGTGGGTGGGGTGTGTGGCTGAACGATTATGAACCCGACCGGTAGGGAGGGTGAGTGTAGTGAAGACACACACCCCACACACCCCTGGGGCGGAACGATTATGGGCCGTGAGGCGAGTGTAGTGAAGCAACACACCCAACAGACCCACACACCCACAAGGCTTTAAGTGCGTATGAGCCTTTCGACGTCTATGGGTGAGGTGAAGTGGCGAGATTGTCCGGTGAGGGGGTCTTGGAAGTAGAGTTCTTTGGCGAGGAGGGCGAGGGGGGTGTCGAAGGAGTCAGTGTAGGGGTGGAGTGTTGGGTATACGGGGTCGCCGATGATGGGAATGCCGGCTTGCCACATGTGTACGCGGAGCTGGTGGGTTTTTCCGGTGTGGGGTTTGAGGGTGTAGCGGGCTAGGGGTTGTTGGTTGGGTGTGGTGGGGAGGGGTTGGATGTGTTGGATTTCGGTGATGGCGTTGGGTTCGCCGTTTGGGATGACGCGGGTTTGGAGTTCGCCGTGGGTTTTTTCTAGGCGCGAGCGCCAGGTGGTGCCTGGGGTGATGTTGAGTTCGGGTTTGTGGGGGGCTATCGCGTGGTAGATTTTCCGGGGTGTTCGGTCTGCGAACATCATTTGGTAGGCGCCTCGGACTTCGCGGCGTTTGGTGAGTAGTAGGACGCCACTTGTGAGCCGGTCTAGGCGGTGTGCGGGGGAGAGTTCGTTGTTGCCGGTTTGGCGGCGTAGTCGTACGAGGACGGTTTCGGTGATGTGTGCTGCGCGGGGGAAGGTGGCTAGGAAGGGGGGTTTGTTGACGACGAGGATGTTGTTGTCTTCGTAGATGTGGTCGATTATGTAGGGGACGGGGGTTTCGGGGGCGGGAGTGCGGTAGAACCAGATGTCTTTGCCGACGGGGAGTTCTTCGTTGGGGGTGACTTCGCGGCCGTGGTCGTCGCGGACTTCGCCGGCGCGGAAGCGTTGCGCGACGTCATCGTTGGGTGCTTGCCAGCGTTGGGTGTCGATGAGGTGTTGGATGAAGGCTTGGGCGGTCCAGCCGGGTTCGGTTACTTTCACCCGTGAGGGGTTAAGTCCGTCGCGTATTGGCAGCGGCTGTTGTAATCTAGGTCCCATGGCTTTTGATTCTTTCATACCTATGGTTGTTGAGTTTTTTAACTCTGCGTTCGGTAAGGTTCTGCAGTTTTTGTATGTTTTGCTGCTTCCGGCGAACTCCCCCGCGGCGCACCTGATTGAGGAAGCGCAGTAGACTCTAGTTATGAGTTATTGTGTTGTCGCCATTGATGGTTCCGAGTCCAGCAATGATGCGGTCCGCTGGGCGGCTCGTTCTGGTCATGCGTTGAAGCTTGCTACGAGTTACACCATGCCGCAGTTTTTGTATGCGGAGGGTATGGTGCCGCCGCAGGAGCTTTTTGATGAGCTTCAGCAGGAGGCGCAGGCTCGTGTTGATGCTGCGTCGGCGTTGGCTCGTGAGACTCGTTCTGATGTCGAGTTGGTTGAGGTGGTTGCCGAGGGGTCGCCGATTGACATGCTTCTTGAGTTGTCGAAGTCTGAGGAGACCTCGATGATTTGTATGGGCTCTCGTGGGCTTGGCGGTCTGCAGGGGATGGTTCTGGGGAGTGTGTCGGCGGCGGTTGCTAGCCATGCGCATTGTCCGGTGGTTGTGATTCGCCAGGGTCAGATCGGTGAGGACGGCCCGATTGTTGTGGGTGTTGATGGTTCGGAGGTGTCCGACAAGGCTGTCGAGTTCGCTTTCGAGCAGGCTAAGACCCGAGGCGTTCCGTTGATTGCTGTGCATACGTGGATGGATGTTGCGGTTGCTGGCTTGGCGGTTGCGTGGGATGACGAAGAGGCTGTTCAGCGTGATCTGTTGAAAGAACGCCTGGAAGGTATCATGGGGCGGTCCCCCGACGTGGATGTGCAGTTGCAGGTGACGCGTGACCGTCCGGTTCGTGCGCTTGCGGAGGCTGCGGCACAGGCTTCGTTGCTTGTTGTTGGTTCTCACGGTCGGGGTGGTTTTAAGGGCATGCTGTTGGGTTCTACCTCTCGAGCTTTGTTGCAGCATGCTCCTTGTCCAATGGTCGTTGTTCGTTCTCAGGAGGTTTAAAACAACGTGACTCTTTCTCTAGGTATTTTCGCATGGATCATTATTGGTGGTCTTGCAGGTTGGATCGCCAGCAAAATTAAGGGCACTGACGCTAGCCAGGGTGTTGTTGGTAACATCTTGACCGGTATTGTCGGTGGTTTGCTTGGTGGTTGGATCCTTTCTCTGCTGGGTGTTGATGTTAAGGGCGGCGGAATAGTCTTTTCCTTCCTCACCTGCCTCCTTGGCGCTGTGATTTTCATCAGCATTCTGCAGGCTTTGACCAACAAGAAGTAAGAAGAAGTAAGTAACTACTCATGGCCCAACAGACCCGAGCTTCGAAACGCCGCGGACGCCCGAATCCCCGCGAGCGTTTGCTCGGCAGCGCTACCCAGTTGTTTAACACGGAGGGTATTCGTGTTATTGGCATCGACCGTATCCTTCGCGATGCGGATGTGGCGAAAGCTAGTTTGTACAGTCTGTTTGGGTCGAAGGATAACCTCGTCATTGCCTACTTGCAGGCGCTTGACGAACAGTGGCGTGCGGCTTTTGAGGCGCGTACTGCCACGATGACTACCCCGGATGAAAAGATCCTTGCTTTTTTCGATATGGCTATTGAAGATGAGCCTGGCAAAGATTTCCGGGGTTCGCATTTTTGCAATGCTGCGAATGAGTATCCTCGGCCGGAGACTGATTCTGAGCGGGGGATTGTTGAAGCTGCTCAGGAGCACCGGCGTTGGTGTCATGAGACTATTGCTGAGCTTCTGAGGAAGAAAAATGGGTATCCGGGGGCTACCCAGGCAAGTCAGTTGCTAATTTTCCTTGATGGGGGTCTTGTTGGGGCTCGGTTGAGTCGTTCTGTTGATCCCCTTCATACTGCTAAGACGTTGGCTCAGCAGTTGCTGCACGCCCCGCCTGCTGATTACAGCATCTAAACTCCTCTTGTGTGGCGCCTGCGGATTAGAACACGCAGGCGCTCGCTGTAGCTGTTTGTAATGCCGCTAGCTTCCTGATTCTTCTGATTCGGACTGCTTGGCGGCTTTTTCTTCCTCCTTCTTCTTCCGCTTCGCTTCGCTAGCAGCCTTGCTGGCTGCCCTAAACCTTTTGGCCTGTTCCTTCCTTTCCTGCTTGCGT
The DNA here is from genome assembly GCF_000590555.1 of Corynebacterium argentoratense DSM 44202. Lineage (NCBI taxonomy): Bacteria > Bacillati > Actinomycetota > Actinomycetes > Mycobacteriales > Corynebacteriaceae > Corynebacterium > Corynebacterium argentoratense. Next base: position 1,971,345 of record NC_022198.1, on the reverse strand, counting down.
TCCTGCTTTGCGCGCTTCCATTCCTCCACAACCTGTTGGTTATGGCTGCGTAGTTCCCCAATGCGGTGGAAACGCAAAGTAGCGGCCGCCCCCAAGATCGACAGACGGTTTCGACGCCGCGTCCACTTCACGTGGCGCTTAGCTCGCCGCCGCTTTTTATAATCGGCCTTGGCCTTTTCGCGCATCGCAACAAAACCATCCGACAAGGGCATCAGACGGTCAATCCTGCGGGCAATGAGCAACTGTTGCGCCATCGTCCAGAAGTTATTCGCAAACCAGTACATGACGATCGCCGCCGGTGCCGGACCGGTCAGCCCAAAGATCAAAGGAAACAACGGCGCAATAAGCGACAGCACCACCGCGAAACGGAAAATCCCGATACCGCTGGGGGACTCATAATCCATCGTCAAAGTATTGCGATAGAGCGAAAAGAGCATATTAATAGTCGTGAAAATTGCGGCCGCAATAACCATCGGCAACACAAAATGAAACACCGCATCCCGCGACGTCCCCAAATGCTCCATCTGCTCTGGTGACATCACCACATATGCCGGCATTGGGACGCCAAAAATCCGTGTATTCAGGAAGGTCTCGACGTCATTGGAATTTAAAAAACCGATGGGCATGTGCGTCGCGGAATCCAGACCGTCCTGCGGCCGTGCCATCTTAATAAGCACCTGGTAGAGGCCAATAAAGAAGGGCATCTGCACGAGCGCCGGGAAACAGCCCGCATACATATTGACCTTGTTGTCTTTATATGCGGCGCGGCGTTCGTCCTCACGCGCCTGGCCGGCCTCTGCATCCTCTCGGTGCTTATAACGATCGTCGATTTCCTTTAACACCGGACGCAAATTAACCTGCTGGCGGGAACTGCGATACTGAATCCACGACAAAGGCACAATGATCGAACGCACCGTCACGATCAGACCAAAAATGCTTAAAATCCATGCCAGGGACGTATCCAAACCAACAACATGATGGAATAGCAGATGCCACCCCTTCATGATTAAAGAAACGGGATACAGCACCACACACTCCTGTCAGCACGCCACATTGTGCAATTACACCCTGATGTTACTAGGATTGGCCGCATGAAAAAGTTCAGCGTGGTCAACCTGCTCGGTGAAATACTCCTCACCGTAGGCGCGCTGCTCTTCCTCTTCAGCTTCTACGAAGCATATTGGACTAACCTGGAATCCAACCAGCTTCAACACCAAGCCGAAGACCAGATGGAGCAGGAATGGAAAAACCCACGGCAAAAGAAAAACCTCGAACTCGGTGAAGCTTTCGCCCGCATGTACATTCCAGCATTCGGCTCCGACTTTCAATTCGCCATCGTCGAAGGCACCACCGACGACGACCTCCTGCGGGGCCCCGGCCGCTACGTCGACACACAAATGCCCGGTGAGCCCGGGAACTTCGCTGTGGCCGGCCACCGAGTCGGCAAAGGCGCACCCTTCAACGACCTAGGCAACCTCAACGCCTGCGACGCCATCGTCGTCGAAACCCAAAACAGTTGGGACATCTACCGCATGCTTCCCACCGGTGACGACCGCGCAGCAGAAGCCGCCGCCTGCCTCAGTCCCGAACAGGTAGAACGCGTCGTGGCGGGCGACTACTCGGCGGTCCCCGGCCGCATGATCACCCTGCCTGGCGACGTCGAAACCATCAACCCCATCCCCGGCACCACCCTGGCCGCCGACCCCGGCATGGAATCTCTCATCACCATGACCACCTGCCACCCCCAATTCTCAAACGCGCAACGCATGATCCTCCACGCCATGCTTGTCCGCAGCGACCCCAAAACCGACGGCTACACACCCCCCGAACTGGAGAGCAACTAATGTACGGATACTTGTGGAGGCTCATCCCAGGGCCGTTCATCGTCAAACTTATCGTCACCCTCATTGTCGCCATAGCAGTGTTCTTCCTACTCATGGAAGTGGTGTTCCCCTGGGTGAGCACCATGATGCCCTACAACGACGTCTCCGTCTAGCACCTCCTTTAGACAAGCGGCTAGCTACAAGCCCAGATTCTCAATGACTTTCTCCGCGATCATCTGAGGCTTTACCGTCTGCTGCTGGTTGGAAAACACCACCACCGCAGTCGAACCCTTCTGCACCGCATATACGCTGCCCTGGTCGCCATACACACCACCGGCGACCTCCGGCGTTGTCGCACCGCGGCCACCATCCCAACCATCCGGCTTGTCCGCGGGCTCAGTGGAATCAATCGGCGCCGCCGCATTCACAACCTCAATCGCGGCCTTCACACCCTCATTCCCCTCACCCATATGGCGAACAATCACCTGCGCCTGGGGCTCCGGCGGGTAGGACCACCACACGCACGCCGGCGGATCAAAACGCCCATCCACCGCACTCGCAGTCACCCGCTGCCCATTAGCATCCGCAAACCACTGAGTATCCAGGTAAGGGCACGCCTCTTGGCCCTGCTCCACCTCTGGCAGCGCGTCCACAGGCAGCTGCGCACCCAGTGATGACGCCGCCCCTGCCGCAGCGTCCGCAGGCTCACTTGCGGCAGTAGACCCCGCGACGTCATCACCCTGAGAGCCCTGGGTCGAAGAAGAATCCGACGAACACCCAGCCAGAGCGAACACAGAAAGCGCAGAGACCACCAGCACGGGTAGTGCGGCAACGCGAGCGCCACGCGCGGCGGCAACATTACGGGGCAGTAGAGTACGTGTCATGGAACTTAGCCTAAAGCATGCCAAGGTCGGACAGGACCAAGGGTTCAAAACTGGCGTGCATGCGCTGACCGCACTACTGCTCCTCGTCGTTGTTGCAGCGGGGCAAGCGCACTGGGCAACCCTCGGCCTCAGCGTCGCCTACGCCGTCATCTACTGGGTCGGCTACGGATATAACAACAAAAAACTGCGGGAAGGGGTGTTTATCCGCAGTGGGCTGTGGCTGTTCGTCCTCACCCTCGTGTGGGTCGCGATGCTGCCCTTCGGCGTCACCGCCGTCTACCTGGTGTTCCCCCTTTACTTCCTCTACCTGGATGCGATGCCGGACTGGCGGGGGATTATCGCCGTGGCCTGCGCGACCGCTGTGTCTATTGTCAGCCAATACCCGCACATCACCGGGCCGGGCATCCTAGGACCCACCGTGTCCGCGCTGGTCACCATCACCATTACGTTCGCCTTCCGGGCGCTGAAAACCATTAGCCAGGAACGCCAAGAACTCATCGACGAACTTTTGCGCACCCAAAACCAGCTCGCCGAAACAGAACGAACCGCAGGCATGGCCGCCGAACGCCAACGCATCGCCCACGAAATCCACGACACCCTCGCCCAAGGTCTCTCCAGCATCCAAATGCTCCTGCACGTTGCAGAAGCCGACGTGCGCGCAGAACTCGGCGACGCACCCGTCCTGCGCAAGCTAGAGCTCGCCCGCCACACCGCCGCCGACAACCTCAGCGAAGCTCGCGCCATGATCGCCGCCCTGCAACCCGCAGCCCTGTCCAAAACCTCCCTCGAAGGCGCACTCATGCGCGTCGCACAGTCCGCCAGTGGAGTAAGCGGAGTCGCCGAGCACAGCGACCGCGAAGCACTAAGCACCGACATCCTCGTCGAAGGCGATGAACGCCAACTCCCAATGAAAGTCGAAGCCACCCTGCTGCGCATCGCACAGGGCGCCATGGGCAACGTCATCAAACACGCCAACGCCGAACGCTGCCGCGTCACCCTCACCTACGCAGAAGACGAAGTACGTCTTGACGTCGTGGACAACGGCGTCGGCTTCGACCCCCAAGCCGTCGCAGACAGGCCCGCAGGCCTCGGCCACATCGGCCTGGCCGCCATGCGCCAACGCGCAGCAGAATGCGGCGGCGACCTCACCGTCGAATCCCAACCCGGTGCCGGATGCGCCGTGTCCGTCGCCATCCCACTGATCCCCGACGATGCCGCCGAGGACGCAACAGTCGAAGGGTGAGAAAAGGGTTACTTAAGACTTTCTGCGGGTTTAGGGTAAATTGGTTGGCATGATTCGTGTCCTTTTGGCTGACGACCACGAGATTGTGCGCCTGGGCTTGCGGGCAGTCCTAGAAGCAGCCCCAGATATGGAAGTTGTTGGCGAAGTAGCCACAGCCGAAGGGGCAATCGCCGCAGCAGAAGCCGGCGGCATCGATGTGATCCTCATGGACCTACGCTTCGGGCCCGGCGCTGAAGGTACCCTCGTGTCCACCGGTGCCGACGCAACCGCCGCAATCAAACGCAACGTGGCCAACCCCCCGAACGTCCTTATGGTCACCAACTACGACACCGACGCCGACATCCTCGGCGCAATAGAGGCCGGCGCCGTAGGCTACCTGCTCAAAGACGCACCACCCGCAGAATTGTTGGCGGCAGTGCGCTCCGCGGCGTCAGGAGATTCCACCCTGTCCCCTGTAGTTGCCAACCGTCTTATGGAACGAGTCCGGACGCCGCGCACCTCACTGACTCCACGCGAACTTGAAGTGCTCAAACTGGTCGCCGGCGGCAGCTCCAACAAGGACATCGGCAACCAACTGTTCCTGTCCGAAGCGACAGTCAAAAGCCACCTTGTGCACATCTACGACAAGCTGGGCGTGCGGTCCCGCACCTCCGCAGTTGCTGCCGCACGCGAACAAGGCGTCCTGTAAAACGCACATACCTTAAGACGAAAGCACCCTGCGACGCCCACAACATATGGGGCGGCAGGGTGCTCGATTGAAACGCGGATTAAAAATTAAGCCTGGCCGCGGGCCTTCGCCGCATGGTAGGCGTCAATGACGTCCTGGGGGATCTTGCCACGGGTAGACACACGGTGGCCATTATCGAGCGCCCAACGGCGAATCGCACGGTTTTCGGCCTGGCGCTGAGCCACAGGTGCGGACTTGCGGCCAGACTTCTGCTCGCGGCGAGCATTAGCAATGTAGGGCTTCAACGCATCATACAATGCGCTGGCATTCTTCGGGCCAAGATCGATGACATAATCGACGCCCTGGTAGCTGAAATGCACCTCGGACAGCTCAGACTCGGAAATCGGAGTGTTATCAAGATCGTCAATGTACTGGATGATGCTCTGACGGGCCATAGCCAGCCGCCTTTCTTACAGGTAAAACTCGCAGTAGCAAATAGCTTTTAAACCTCACACACTGTGTGCACCGCAGGAAACGCAGAGACTACACCGTGTGCTTAATGTCGCGACTGATCGCGAGGAATTTCTTAGCACGCTGTTTGGCCGGAAGGCTCCGAGCATCAGCGATAGCATTTTCAAGCTGGTCCAAGCGGTCATGGGCATCACGCTGGAAACCCTTGGGCTTATCGGACTCATCGATTGCTGTGCGGGCAGCGGTGATCCGTGCACGCAACGCTTGCTCGCTTTCCTCATTCGCGGAAAGCAGCTGTCGGCCGCTGGTCAACCCGCGGTAAATCAAGGGCAAAGCCAGAGGGGCGAGCAACCGAGCAAGGCTAAAGAGTTTCTTCAAAGCGTTACCTTCTGTACCGTTTGAGGGGTCATGAACGAACTATTCCTCGGCGGTTGCACCTTCAAGGCCGCACAGCAAGCGCGCTTCCCCGAAGTGCCGCCCACCCCGCAATCCGCGGACTGGGCTAGCCGCGGAGACGCCGCACGAATAGACGTGCACAGCCTTTTACAACGACCATGGAATTGTTTAGATGACCCATTTGAGACATTAGAGGCAATTGCGGCAGAAGTGCCGGTAATCACCAATGCCAACTTTAGCATCACCGTGAAAGGTCTGCTTAGAAAATACGATATTAGCGTTGATATTTTAGTAAAAACAGTGTCTGGTTATTTTCCCGTCGCCATATCCAACCACTGGGTGGCACGGGAGAAAAGAGGCGCTCAACGCCGCGGATTCTTCACTCGCAACCTGGGAACAAGTGACGGATGGGTGGGGGAGTACAGCGTGCGCCACCACCCCCAAGATAGCTATCGGCTAGCCCTAGCTGCCCTCGGACTGCGCGACGCCGGTGTGCACGTCCCATTCGGGGGTGTTATCGGCCAAGACCGAGAACGCTGCTTTGTCGAAGACATCGACTACTGCCTAGGGGTCCTGGGCCGCAGGGTCGCCCTGGTCGCCCCCGAGCTCAACGCGATTGACTCAGCCACCCCGGCAGAACTCGCCGCTCACAATAGCCTCAGCGAAACCTCCGCCCGAGCACCCCGACCACTACCCCCAACAGGTACCCTTATCCGCCGCGTCGCAGGAATCCCCCGCGAGTTTCCCACAGCCACACTGGAGGCCGTCGGCCCCAGGCGCATCAAAGACTGCGCCAACTGCCGCTACTGGTTCGACTGCGAACGCCAACTCGTCGCCGCCGACGATATCTCCCTCTTCCGCTCCGGTGACAAGGCGCAGGACCTGCGCAACCGCGGCGTTATCACCGTTGAGGCACTTATTAATGACGCCGCGGACACCCGCGCAGCAACACTAGCCCGCGCATGGCGGGAAGGTATCGCCGCGTGCCGGACCACCCCTACCGTGACCGCGCCGCGCTTCGACGTAGAAATAGACATCGACATGGAGGCCTACCTGCACCACGGCGCCTACCTGTGGGGCACCTTCGACGGGCAAACCTATCGGCCCTTTGCCACCTGGGAACCGCTCGGCGGACCCGAAGAAGCCGCCAACTTTGCTGCTTTCTGGCAGTGGCTTAGCAACACTCGCACACAAGCACACGAAGACAATAAAACTTTCGCCGCCTTTTGCTATGCCAACCATGGTGAAAACCACTGGTTAAAAGAATCTGCTCGACGCTTCCATGGCCAATACCCCGGCATCGACGTACCGAGTGAAAAAGAAGTCCAAGCCTTTATTTCTTCGACTGAATGGATTGATGTTTTCCAATTAGTGAAAAGCCAATTAGTAGGGCCAGGCGGCTTAGGGCTGAAAAAGCTCGCCCCCATGGCGGGCTTCCACTGGCAAGAAGAAGACCTCGACGGAGAAGCCAGCATCCGAGCCTACGAAGAGGGCAAAAAAGAAGAACTATTGAGCTACAACGGCGACGACTGCCGCGCCACTCGAGCTATTCGACGCTGGCTAGCCGACTCAGCCCCGGGAACAATGCTGCTGCAATAACCACACTGGCCACCACCAGCCACGTCGACCAATGCGACCAACCCAACAGCGACGAACCAGCGTAATAGCACAGCAGGTAGGTAGAACTGGCCTCGGCTCTGTCGTGTGTAGCCAGCTTGCCCACCCAAGAACTAGCAATCGCATGGGCTGCGAAAAACGCCGCAGTGAACCCCAACAGGCCGGCCACCACCAGCGCCAAATGATGCGACTGAATCACCACAGTTGAGAGCACATAAGCCATCGAAGACAACAACAACGCCCTCGCCGGCGGCCAACGCCCCGCCCTGGCCGAGGTAAACGTGCCGGCTAAGTAGAGCAAGAAGATCGCCCCCACCACGCCCTCGCTCAAACCAAACTCTTGGGTCAGGCGAAAACCGATGAAGTTGTACATCGACACGAAACTACCCATGAGCACGAAACCTAAGAAGAACAACAACGCCAGCTGGCGGTTAGCCCAATGGGAAGCCATAGCGCGGAATTCGCCACCCAACGTCAAACGCTTCGGATGGAAATTCTTCTGAGGCGGCAAAATCATGGCGATCAACAACGCACACACAAAAGCAAACGCTGCAGAAGCAGCCATCGCCACACGCCACGGGGCAACACCCGAACCCCACGAGGGATTCATCGTGAAAAGCTCCAAAATGCCGGAAGGGATGAGTCGACCACTCAAACCCCCAATAGAAGTGCCCGCAACATACACCCCCATCGCCCGCGACAGCTGACGGGCACTGAGCTCCTCAGACAGCCACGTCATCGCCACCGCAGGAACACCGGCCAAAAACACCCCCTGGATGCCACGGCCGATAATCAGCCACCATGCCGATGGAGCCCACGGCAGTAGCAAACCCACCACCGTGCTGCACACAGCGGACACGATGATCACTCGCCCCCGCCCGAACTGCTCAGACAACACTGACGCCGGAACAATCGCCAACGCCAAAGCGCCCGTCGCAGCAGACACAGTCCACGACGCCTGAGAAGGAGTCAGCGAAAAATAGTCTGCCAGGACGGGCAATATAGCCTGCGTTGCATACAGGCTGTTAAAGGTCGCTAAGCCCGCTGCCAGCATGGCGAGAAGAGGGCGCAGCATAGAACAACGACCTCCCCACACACCAGAACTGGCAACGAACTAATACTGAACCTCACATCAAAGGCGCTTCCCTAGCAAGCGGCAGCAACCCCGCAGACTGCGTTACTTAGACGCGGCGTCAAAACGAGCAGCGACGTCATCCCAGTTGAAGACGTTCCAGACGGCCTCAACGTAGTCAGCCTTCACGTTCTTGTACTGGAGGTAGAAAGCGTGCTCCCACATGTCCAGCATCAGCAACGGAGTGAGGTTGATGGACAGGTTGCCCTGCTGGTCAGTCATCTGCTCGATAACCAGGCGGCCAGCAATGTGATCGAAACCAAGCACGGCCCAGCCGGAGCCCTGCAAGCCCAAAGCAGCAGCCTTGAAGTGATCCTTGAACGCATCGAAAGAACCGAAGTCGCGATCGATGGCCTCAGCCAAAGCACCGGTGGGCTGGCCGCCGCCATTGGGGGAGAGGTTCTTCCAGAAGATGGAGTGGTTGGTGTGGCCACCAAGGTTGAACGCAAGGTTCTTGGACAGGGCAGTCACCTGAGCGCCAATGGTGCCCTCCTCGCGAGCCTTCTGCAGGGCCTCGAGTGCAGCGTTAGCACCAGCAACGTAGTTAGCGTGGTGCTTGGTGTGGTGCAGCTCCATGATCTCAGCGGAGATGTGGGGCTCCAGCGCATCGTATGCGTAATCGAGTTCAGGAAGAGTGTAGACGGTCATGGTGTTTCCTTTCATCAGATATGCCACCCAACAGCCCCACACAAACCAGCATCGATTACTGGTGATCCCTGGCACAGGTTGCCCGGGGGAGGGCGCGAAGAGCGGCAAGCCATGTGCGCACCATGATACACATAGAAGGATGAACGAGTTTTGGGTAGGTATGGGCTGCTTTTGGGGCGCGGAGAAGCTGTTCTGGGAAACCCCCGGCGTCACCGACACCCAGGTGGGCTATGCCGGCGGCCGAACCTCCAACCCGAGCTACCGGGCCGTATGCTCTGGTTCCACCGGTCATGCGGAAGTCGTGCGGGTGCGCTTCGACCCCCAAGTGACCAGCCTCGAAGACCTCGTTGTGCTGGCGCTAGAAAACCACGACCCCACCCAAGGCAACCGCCAAGGCGCCGACATCGGGACCCAATACCGCTCCGTATTTTTCCTCCCCACCAGTGATGACGCCGCGACGGTCGAACGCATCCTCGACGCGTACGGCAAGCAGTTGGCGCAGCAAGGCTACGGTCCGATAACCACCCAGGTCGTCTTGATGGACCAGGCCGGCACCGGATTCTGGTCGGCCGAAGACTACCACCAGCGATACCTGGAGAAGAACCCCGGCGGCTACTGCCCCCACCACGGCACCGGAGTATGTTATGTCCGATAATTACGGCGATAATTATGGCGAGGGTGATGATTACGGAGATGACATCGCGCGTGACCGCTTCGGCCGACCAATCCTCGACCGATTCGGCAGGCCCGTGCGCAACGTGCGCCCCACCAAATACCCCGTCACGCCCCGCGAACGCCGTCAACCACGGGAAACCCGCGAGCCCCGGCGGCCCCAACCAATCCAACGACCCGAACAGACACGCGTCTATGATGCGCGGCAGCAACCCCCGCGACGTCATTACGCAGAAAACCCTACGGTCGGCAGAGGTGAACGCAGGCGCACACCCCAAGCCGTGCACGCCGGAACAGCACAACACACACCCGCGCACCACATGCCGGCAGGCCGAACACCCAAGAAGAGGCCAGCTAAGAAAAAAGGAAGCATCCTAGGGCGGATCTTCCGGCGGCTCCTCGCCGCCATCATGGTCGTCGTGCTGATCATCGGTGGCACCCTCATCTGGGTCGACACCAAACTCATACGTGTCGACGCCGGCACCAGCGCCAGTTTCAGCACCGGCACCAACTGGCTGCTCGTCGGCTCCGACTCCCGCGCGGGTTTAAGCGAAGAAGACGCCGCTAGGCTCGCCACCGGCGGCGACCTCGGCAGCGCACGCACCGACACCATCATGCTGGTCCACGTGCCTCTCAGCGGCAAACCCACGATCCTGTCGATTCCCAGGGACTCCTACGTCAACATCCCCGGCTACGGGATGGAAAAAATCAACTCTGCCTTCTTCTTCGGCGGCCCCGAACTACTCACCCAAACCGTGGAAGAAGCAACCGGGGTGAAAGTCAACCACTACGCCGAAATCGGGCTCGGGGGATTCGCACAGCTCGTCGACGCCGTTGACGGGGTAGAACTCTGCCCCGCCGAACCGATGTACGACCCACTAGCCGGCCTGGACATTCCCGCCGGCTGCCAAGTGATGGACGGTGCCACCGCCCTCGGATACGTGCGCACACGCGCAACCGCCATGGGTGACCTCGACCGCGTTGTGCGACAACGCGAATTCTTCAGCGCCGTCGTGCACAAACTCTCCCACGTCAACCCCCTGCACATCAACGACCTGATCGGCGTGACCAGCTACCTGACCGTCGGCAAACACGACCACTCATGGAACCTTGCGCGGCTCGCCTGGGCAATGCGGGGCGGCGTCGACACCGAAACCGTACCCGTCGCGGGGTTTGAGGACACCGAAATAGGCAACGTGGTCATCTGGGATGAGGGCGCCGCGCAGCAGATGTTCAGCCAGTTCTAGCTGATCCCCCAAGTGCACCTAGGAACGCTGGCGTATTGTCCTTAGCTGATTGTCCGCAAGTTGCCTTCATTGCTCGCCACGAACTCCGGGAAATACGGAATACGGAACCTCAACAGCCCCCGCCCCGCCGGGTAAATCAGATCACGCGCAATCAACCTGCGGAGACAGTCGAGGCGCCGCCAGGGGGAGGTGTGGGTTTGTAAGTGAATCACTGACAAGACGAAAACAAAAAGAGGGCGCTGCCACTGCGACAGCACCCTCCTTACAAGCTGGAGATCGTGGGGTCGATCGCTGTTACGCTAACGAATCGTCACCTGGCGAGACTTGATGTTCTCCAACGCGCGACGCTCCTCAGAGGTCAACGGAGCATCCACCGCAAGTGCCTTGGTGATATGCGCATCCACCTCGGCCAACTGATCCGCATAGTCATGGCCAGCAGCCGGATCCAAGTCGAACACCGGAACCAACACACCATGAGTACGGAACACACCAGCGAACTTCGTGTTCTCACCCAAGTTCAAATTGCCGGCAGCAGACACCCGCGCCAAAGCATCCAGCAAGGGCTGCTCCTCATCAGTACGCACCCAACGGATGTGAGCCTTATCGCCAGCATCAACCCACCAAGCCGAAGGGGTGACAGGGAAGCTCGGAACGATCGAATCATTGAAACGAGCCAACGTATTGGCGTCCAGGTTGCCCGGCCACCACTCGAAGGTCTCCTGGTTAACAACCTCAATGGACTCGGGGTTGAAGATCTCCTTCAGCTCCGGCTGCGAGCCATCATTACGAGCCGACTCCAGGGTAGAGCCCGGTGCTGCGTCCTTCAGCCAATTCAAAACAAAAGCGAGGTCGCGGCCACGGTTCTGGCTGTGGCTCGTGGTCTGCAGAGCAACGAAACGCTCGCCATCCTCGGTGACATAAGCAGCAACCGCGCCGGGCAGGACGGTGCCAAGGGTGAACTCGGTGCCGTCTACAAGCTTGGTACGAGCACAAGCGGAAGGCACGAACTCCTGCAACGCGATGAGCTCGGCCTCGACAGCCAACCCACCGAAGGGGCGGGGCTCACGATCCAACTCCGCACGAGCAGCAGCGCGAGCCGCAAGCTTCGCCTCGCGACGGGTCATGCCCTCGGGCAGGTTTTCAAGCTTCTTTTTCTTTTTAGCCATGCCGCCAATCGTACTTCACCTAAAAGCAATGCAGCGCCACCGGCATTACTTAGCAGTGCGGGTGGCACTCAATCACTGGTGCGATAGCGGGGTGTGGTGAAGCACCCCATCCCCACACCCTGCTTCATGGAGAGGAGATTGTGCCAAAACATGCGCATTTAGGACATCGACGGGAAGGTTTTCCCGGTCGCAGTTTTTGAAGGCTGCTAGTTGCACATATTTTGGCACATGCCCAAGAAAAATTAGTGGAAGAACTCGTCCTGGATGGCGCGCAGGGTGTCGGCCGAGTGGGTCATGCGCTCAAGCTCGTGGTCGGTGAGCTCCAGCTCGACGACGCGGCGGATGCCTTTGCGGTTCACAATGGCGGGGGTGCCCAGGTAGATGTCCTTCTGTCCGTATTCGCCTTGCAGCAGCGCAGAGACCGGCAGTGCGACGTCTTGGTTCTGCAATACGGCGCGGGTGATACGCGCCAAGCCCATGCCGATGCCGTAAGAGGTCGAGCCCTTGGCGTCGATGATGGTGTAGGCGGCGTCGCGGGTTTCTTCGAAGATGCGCTCCAAGCGGCCCTCTAGTTGGGGGTCCTTTTCGAGCAGTTTGCGCATGGACACGCCAGCGATGGTGGCAGACGATAGCACGGGGAGTTCGGTGTCGCCGTGTTCGCCGATGATGTAGGAGTGGATGGAGGTCGGGGCGACTTCGTAGAGTTCACCCAGCATGTAGCGGAAGCGGGCGGAGTCGAGCACGGTGCCGGAGCCAATGACACGCTCGTGCGGCAGACCAGAGTATTTCCACACGGCGTAGGACAGGATGTCGACGGGGTTGGATGCGACGAGGAAGATGCCGTCGAAGCCGTTGACCATGACGTTGTCCACGATGGACTTCATGATCTTCATGTTTTTGTCGACTAGCTGTAGGCGGGTTTCGCCCGGCTTTTGTGCGGCTCCGGCGCAGATGACGACCATGGCGGCGTCTTCGCAGTCAGCGTAAGTGCCCTTGGTGACTTTGGTGCGCGAGGGTGCCCAGACGACGCCGTGGTTTAAGTCCATGACGTTGCCTTCGAGCTTCTTTTCATCGATGTCGATGATCGCGAGGTGGTCACAGACGCCTTGGTTGACGAGGGCGAAAGCGTAGGCGATTCCGACATCGCCGGCGCCGATCAGAACAACTTTGTTGCCAGCACTGACCTTCATGTTTAACCTGCCTTTGGCTCGCGGGAGCCAGTTAGAGGGATATTCCTGTGTTCCAGTATGCCCCCAACATGCCCGAATGTGCCCGCTGTTGCCCGGAAAATGCCCGAAAATGTGGCAAATCTCCTACAGTCCCAGGTGCGACCCCAGCAGCGGGTAGCCAACAAACGCCACCGCATCAATCAAAAAATGTCCCCACACCAGCGGCCATACGCGCTGCCACCGCAGAAACACATAAGCGAACACCACACCCATCACCACATTGCCAAAACCCGCGCTGACACCCTGATACAGGTGATAACTGGCCCTCAACAGTGATGACGCCGCGATGATCACCCACACACGCACCCCCAGCGTTTCCAGACGGGTCGCCAGCCACTGCACCACCACAAGCTCCTCGGCCAAAGCGTTTGCTTCGGCCCACAAAAGGGCCAGCACAATGCCGCTCAAGCTCAACCCCATGGAGGGCTTAACCTGCACACTCCACCCCATGTGCACCGCCACCATGTACAACACCAACCCCGGAAGCCCGATGCATGCCGCCAGCACCGCACCCCACCCAGCATCCGAAGCCCTAGGCCTCACCACCCTGATGCCGAGAACCAGAACCAACGCCGCCCAGCTCAGCAGACTCAACACGCTGCTCAACTGCAAAGCAACATCCAACCACCGAACAGACGCCTGGGCGCCACCAATAGCCACCGACTGCTCATTCAACGGCGCCGGATCAAGCAACGCCCCCACAAGCTTCAACACAGCACGCAACCCCGACATGCCGAAGGTCACCAGCAACACCACCGCGATCTCCGACCACAGCAACCCTCGCGGCGTCATCAATTTTGTGATTAATCTATGGGCCATAACCCGACCTCACCATCAAATACCTCGCGTGCAACACCCAACAACGTTGGCTCATCAACACGCACCGAACCCAACAACACCGACGTACCCGTCGACACACCCGGCGAAGGCAACACCCCACAAGGAACCGAAATACCGCAGCGGCCCGTGAGATTCTGCGTACTCGCCCACGGAGTCCACGCAGTCTGCGCAGCAAAATCATCCGCCGGAGCCATCGAAGAAAAATAACCCAACTGCGGCGGATCATGCGCCAGGCTAGGGGAGAGCAACACATCCACATCAACAAGCGCCCGAACACGGGCATCCGCCGAACCCGCTACCTCCAGCAACGGGCCCGTGCGCGACCAATCAGCCGCGGCGTCAACACCCCGATCCCGCAACCACGACACAATCGCAGTCTCCCCAACCACACGCGGAATCTTGCGGGCACGCACCGTCAACACCGCACAAAAAGCCTCAAAAAACTCAGGCCCATAAGGCTCAATCTCCACCACACGGTGCCCCACCGCCGACAAACGCGACGCGGCCTCGCACGCCGCAGCACCCCACGCATCATCCACCGGCGCGCCGGGCGCATGCGCAGGTGCAGTGAGAAGCCCCACCCGCAACCGAGGAGGGGACACATAGGACGGATGCTCCTGGTAACCATGCATCAACGCCTGATCCGACACGCTACGGGTAATAAAACCATCAGCAGTCAACGCCCCACCGGTAGTGTCGTGCTCGGGCTTGAACCCCACCAACCCGCACGCCGCCGCCGGCACACGAATGCTGCCCCCACCATCGGTTGCATGCGCCACCGGAACAACACCCCGTGCCACCGCTACCGCAGCACCGCCCGAAGAACCACCCGTCGTACGGCCCCTCAACAACTGGGGCGCATCCTCCCGCAGCTGCACCCCATCGACCACAGGCTCGCAATAGGCCGTCATGCCTAGCTCGCTCGTCGCCGACTTGCCCACCACCACGCAACCAGCATCAAGCAGGCGCTGGACCACAGGCGAATGCTCCGCGGGCACGAACGCACGCCCCGAATTGCCCAAGCCCAGGGGCATCCCCGCCACCGCAGTCAGATCCTTCACCGCCACCAACAAGCCCGACAAACGCCCACCGACCGGGGTGCCACCGACCGGGGTGCCATCGGTGACCGCATTGAAAGACAACCCCGTCGCAGCCATCGGCCGTCCCCCAATGAACTCCCCAAATGCCTCAACCGCCAGCCGGGCCCCCCGAGAGCACACCCCATCTTCAAGCGCCCGTGCCACACCACCATCGCCGCAAGCACTCACAAGCCACACATCCCAACTACAATCACACACATGAGCTGCACCGTCGCCTACCTCGGGCCCCAAGGAACCTTCACCGAAGCCGCACTCATCCGCTTCGCAGAACTCGGCTGCATCCCAGGAGGCACCGCAGAACTACAGCCACTGGCGGTCACAAGCCCCGCCGAAGCGATCGGTGCAGTACTGAACCCCACCAATCCTAGCCAGCAGCCACCCACCCGCGCCGACTACGCCGTCGTAGCCATCGAAAACAGCGTCGACGGGCCCGTCACCCCCACCTTCGACGCACTCGCCGCACACCCCGGCGCCCAGATCTACCACGAAATAGATATTGACGTCGCGTTCGCCATCGTGGTCCGCACAGGCAGACGCCTAGGTGACATCCGCACCTTCACCACCCACCCCGTGGCTAAACCCCAAGTCGCCCAATGGCTCGAACGCAACCTCCCCGACGCAACCTTCATCGCCGCCACCTCCAACGCGGCTGCCGCCCAGATGGTCGCCGAAGGCAAAGCAGACGCCGCAGCCGCACCCCTACGCGCAGCAGACATCTACCACCTCGACGTCATTGAGCATCCCGTCGCAGACGTCGCCGGCGCACGCACCCGATTCGCACTCATCGGACCCGCGGGGGCACCCACACCCCGCACCGGAAACGACCGCACCTCCATCATGGTCACCCTCCCCAACGAAGCAGGAACACTCGTCGGAGCACTCCAAGAACTCGCCACCCGCGGCGTCGACATGTCCCGCATTGAATCCCGCCCCACCCGCACTGGCCTGGGAACATACCGATTCCACATCGACATCGTCGGCCACATTGATGACGCTCCCGTCGCCGAAGCACTCCGGGCAATCTACCTCCGCGCCGAAAAAGTCGAATACCTCGGCTCGTGGCCCTCATGCGAACAACCGCGTTCGCCCATAAACTTGGAAGAGATACATCGCGCCCACGAATGGACCGACAACCTGCGCGCCGGCATACGCTAAAGGCACACGCTTAAAGGTAGCAGCCACACGGCACGCGCCGGCACCACAACGAAAGGTACAGATGGCCCGCTTCGCACTCGTCCGCCACGGGGAAACCCCCAGCAACATCGACCACCTGCTCGACACCGCCCACCCCGGCGCCGACCTCACCGAACTCGGACGCACCCAAGCCCAAGAAGCCGGCCGGAACTTAAGCGAACGCGGATACACTCGCATCTACTCCTCACGCATTGCCCGCGCCATCCAAACCGCCCAACACACCGGCATCGACTACCACGGGCAACTTCCCGGACTTGAAGAAATCTCCGCCGGTGAACTAGAAATGCGCGGCGACGACGACGCCCTCCGCATCTACCAAGGCGCCTTCAACTCCTGGGTCTACGACGCCACCCCCGTAGCATTCGACCGCGCATACACCGACTTCGACCACGCAATCCTCGTACCAGGCGGCGAAAGCTACGCCACCTTCATCGACCGCTTCTACCCAACCATCACCCAACTACTCGACTCCGGCCTCGACAAATTCGCCATCGTCAGCCACGGTGCCGCCATCCGAACCTTCGTCGCGAACGCCTGCGACGTCGACCGACAACTCATCGCCAACTCCATCTACCCCAACTGCGGAATCGTCGAAATCACCACCGACGGGCCCATCGGAACATGGCCCGTCAACCTCCCCACACTCACACCCCGCTAGCCCCACCCCAACTCGTGCAAACGATCATCATCAATCCCAAAATGATGCGCGACCTCATGCACCACCGTGATCGCAATCTGCTCACGCAGCTGCTCCTCTGAAGCACAAAAGTCCTTCAACGCCTCCGCGTACAAGGTAATACTCGGAGGCAAATGCATCGAATAATCACTCGTCCGCTCCGTCAACGCCACCCCGTCGTACAAACCCAAAATATAGGGCGAATCAGGATTGTAATCATCAACAAACATCGCCACATTATCCACGTGGCGACGCAACTCGCGCGGAATCAGCTCAATGGCCTGCTCCACCAACTGATCAAAACGCTCGTCGCTGACCTCAACCACACACACCACCCCACTTCACTAGCAGCCGCACGCCCACAGCGGGCCTACTGGCGGATCGGGTTACGCTCCGGCAACTTCTGCGGAGGCTGACCATCAATCGTGAACCCAGACTTCGCCGAACCCACTAAACCCGCAAAACGGCCAGAAGCATTAGGGAAGAACAGGGTGCAGTTCACAGTATGGCTGCCGCCCGACCACGAATTAGGCGGCACAACCGTCCAGAACGGCTGCAGCGTCGAGTAATACAACGCGTCATCCCCACCCACATAATCCATCGCGGCCTGCGTACACACCGGCTTCAAATAATTATCCTGATCCTCAATACTCGGCACCCGATCCGGGAACACCTCCTGAAGATCAATCACCTTCGTTACCTCATACGAATGCTCCGCACCACAATCAACAACCCGAGGCACCTCGGCGTCATCAACCGCAACGCACTCCCCAGCCTGAGCAATCCGCGCCTGATCCTGATTCAACGCAGAACCCGACGTCAACTCCACCGAACCATCATCATTGGTCACCTGAACACCACACAACATCGTGCGATCCCCAGCCTCCCACTGCTCCCTCGGCGGCAAAATCGACGCCACAGAATAACGTCCCACAGGATCAAAATGACCCTTCAAATACTTAATCGTCGGCCCCTGGCACAACTCCTCACGCAACTCCGCCTGACGCGCAACCCCAGGCATATCCGCCTTCGGGCCAAACTCACTCGACGGATACGCTCCCAAATCCTCACGAGCCGAAATCTCAAAACGGTGCGGACGGGCACAATCCGTCTGCCCAAACTGCGACACCGCGCCCGCGGCGTCAACATCCCACGTCACGCAATCCCCAACACTCGCCGTCGTAAACGACGCCACCGGAGCCGAAGAATCACTAGCCGGCTGCGAAGACGAACCCGCAGCGGAAGAATCCCCACCCTCCCCAGAAGAACCAGCCCGGGCGGACTCAAAAGCATAACCACCCACAGCAACACCGCCCACCAAAGAAGCAACAAGGGCGACACGCACAGGAGCCGAAGAACGCCAACTAGAAACCATGGGTTACATATTGCCACGATCGGAAGAATCAGCAGAAGCGCGAGTCACACGCGAACACAAAGCAAAACGATCCGTCCGGTAAAAAGACACGCACCACTCCACAGGCCGACCCCGCGAATAAGACTGACGCAACACCCGCAACAACGGCGCCCCCACGGACACCTCAAGCAACCCAGCCTGCTCCGAATCCGCACACACTGCAGAGGACGTCTGAACCGTCTCCGTCACAGGGCAATCGTAATGCGTCGACATGATGTCATACATCGAGTTATACACATCATTTTCCAACAAAGAGGGCATCAACCTGCTGTTATACCAACCATCATCAATCGACACAGGAACGCCATTAGCCAAACGAACCCGCCGCACATGAGCATGATGCATCTGCGTATTCAAATCCACAGGCTCATCACCCGCCGGCTGCAACGCAACCTCCGAATCCTGATCCCCACCCGCGAAAAAACGCACAGTTTCCGGCGGAGGAACACTCCGCGACGCCAACACAATGATGCTGCCCGGACGCAAACCCTCCGCCCGCATCTGCTCACTAAAAGACAACAACCCAGTACTCGACGTCATAGGAGTAGAGGCCACAAACGTCCCCCGGCCGCGCACACGAACCAACTTGCCGCTGGCAACCAAATCCCCCGCCGCACGCCTGACAGTAATCCGCGAAATACGAAAATGCTCCTCAAACATGCGCTCGCCCGGCAACATATCCCCCGGAGACAAATTATTCTCCACGTAATGCTCGATTATCCGACGCAGCTGAACATGCTTCGGCGCGGCCCCCTCACTCAGGTCCAAAGAATACGATCGAAACTGCCGCACGGGTACCACTTACCTTCCCACACACAGAAACAATGACGAGCATCCTGCGCCCGCGCCCATTGACAGCACACGCACAACGCGCACACTGCGCCGGGAAAGTTGCTGCATGAACGCAAATAACGGTTAAAAATTACGTTAATAAATCACTCGCCCCGCCGCAGGCGTTTTGAAAATGATCCCCCTTTAAAGGGGTGGGGTTAAGGGAGAAACACTACGCACACACCAAGGCGGTAGGCTAAGAGCGTGATTGATCTCAAGTTCCTCCGCGATAACCCCGACGTCGTCCGACAATCCCAGATCACCCGCGGCGAAGACCCCCAACTCGTCGACCAACTGATCTCCGCCGACGAAACCCGCCGCGAATCAATCGCGAAGGCCGACTCCCTGAGGGCAGAACAAAAAGCCTTCGGTAAAAAAATTGGGCAAGCAGCACCCGAACAGCGCCCTGCCCTACTCGAAGGCTCCAACGCCCTCAAGCAGCAGGTCAAAGACGCCGAAGCCGCGCAAAAAGACGCCGAAGCAGAAGTCGAACGCCTCCAATACCTCATCTCCAATGTTGTGGAAGGCGCACCCGCTGGCGGCGAAGACGACTACATCGTCCTCGAGCACGTCGGCACCCCACCAGAGTTCGACTTTGAACCCAAAGACCACCTCGAACTTGGTGAATCCCTCGGCCTGATCGACATGGAACGCGGAACCAAAGTCTCCGGCTCCCGCTTCTACTTCCTCACCGGCGACGGCGCATTCCTACAGCTAGCAATGCTCAACCTCGCCGCTATGAAAGCCCGCCAGGCCGGGTTCCAACTGATGGTTCCACCGGTCCTCGTCCGCCCCGAATCCATGGCCGGCACCGGATTCCTCGGCGCCCACTCGGACGAAATCTACTACCTCCCCGCAGACGACCTCTACCTCGTCGGCACCTCCGAGGTCGCCCTCGCCGGATACCACCAGGGTGAAATCATCGACCTCTCCGAAGGTCCCAAGCGCTACGCCGGCTGGTCCTCCTGCTTCCGTCGCGAAGCCGGATCCTACGGCAAAGACACCCGCGGAATTCTACGCGTCCACCAGTTCGACAAAGTCGAAATGTTCTCCTACTGCAAACCCGAAGACGCCCAAGCAGAACACCAACGCCTCCTCGACATGGAACGCGACATGCTCGGCGCCGTCGGCGTGCCCTATCGAATTATTGACGTCGCGGGCGGCGACCTCGGGTCTTCTGCCGCACGCAAATTCGACACTGAAGCGTGGGTGCCCACCCAAAACACATACCGCGAGCTCACCTCGACGTCGAACTGCACCACCTTCCAAGCCCGCCGCCTCGGAGTGCGCTACCGCGACGACAACGGCAAAGCCCAGGTGTGCGCAACCCTCAACGGAACCCTGGCGACCACCCGCTGGTTGGTCGCCATCCTGGAGAACAACCAGCAGGCCGACGGTTCCGTGGTTGTCCCCGAAGCCCTGCGCCCCTACATGGGTGTCGAGGTTCTCGAACCCAAGAAATAGGGGACAGGGGGACTATTCCTCCCAGGCGTAGGTGCGCTCCACTGCCCGGTTCCAATCGTGGTACAGCGCATCACGCTGCTCGGCGTCCATCTTCGGATGCCACACCTTGTCCTCTGCATTGTTGTGCTTGAGGACCTCCAGGTTTTCCCAGAAACCAACGCTCAAACCGGCCGCGTACGCCGCGCCCAGCGCAGTGGTTTCTGTGACCTGGGGGCGCACGACGTCAGTATCCAAAATGTCTGCCTGGAACTGCATCAGCAACTCGTTGTGCACCATCCCGCCGTCAACCTTCAGGCGGGTGATCTCCACACCCGAATCCGCAACCATCGCGTCGGCAACCTCGCGAGTCTGGAACGCCGTAGCCTCCAGCACCGCGCGCGCAAAGTGATTCCGGTTAGCGAAACGAGTCAGACCGACGATCGCGC
Organism: Corynebacterium argentoratense DSM 44202; assembly: GCF_000590555.1. Lineage (NCBI taxonomy): Bacteria > Bacillati > Actinomycetota > Actinomycetes > Mycobacteriales > Corynebacteriaceae > Corynebacterium > Corynebacterium argentoratense. Next base: position 1,950,206 of record NC_022198.1, on the reverse strand, counting down.
CACGAGCATCCGGCTTCCACCTCGGAGCGAACAAGCCCGAGAACGCCGGCACAATGTAGACACCGCCATTGTCCTCCACACTGCGCGCCATGTTCTCAATCGCAGGTGCATTGGGGATGATCTGCAGATTGTCGCGCAGCCACTGGACCAGTGAACCACCCACCGCGACGGAACCCTCCAGCGCATACACCGGCTTTTGACCCTCAATCTGGTAGCACACGGTAGTCAGCATGCCGTGCTCACTCCACTTCGGCTTCGTGCCCGTGTTGAGCAGCATAAACAGGCCCGTGCCGTAGGTGTTCTTCGCGTCACCATTCTTGAAGCACGCTTGGCCGAACATCGCAGCCTGCTGGTCGCCCAAAATACCGCGAATCGGCACACCAGGCAGCGAACCGCGTGCGCGGATCTGACGGAAATCACCCACACTCGGACGGATCTCCGGCAACATCTGCATCGGAATACCCATCTGCTCGCAGAGATCCTCATCCCACTGCAACGTCTTCAGATCCATGAGCAGCGTGCGCGACGCATTCGTCACATCTGTGCAGTGGAGCGCGGGCTCATTGCCATCGCCCTCCGCGCCGCCAGTCAGATTCCACAACAACCACGTGTCGATCGTGCCGAACAACAAATCGCCGGCCTCCCCGCGCTCGCGGGCACCTTCAACATTGTCGAGAATCCACTTGATCTTCGGTGCGGAAGGATAGGAGTTAATAAACAACCCAGTCTTGTCACGGAACTTCTCCGGACCATCCTCGCCCGCGATCTCGTCGCAGATCGCCATCGTGCGCGTATCCTGCCACACGATCGCGTTGTACACGGGCTCCCCCGTATTCTTATCCCACACCACGGTGGTCTCGCGCTGGTTAGTAATGCCCACAGCCAGCACATTCGAAGGGGAGGCATCCGCAGTGGCAATTACTTCGCCCACTGCACGGCGAGTGTTTTTCCAAATTTCCATCGGATCGTGCTCGACCCAACCCTTCTGGGGAAAATCTGCTCGTGCTCGAACTGACTGACGGCGGCTAGTTCGCCTTCGTGCGTGAACAAGATGCAGCGGGTGGACGTGGTGCCCTGGTCGATCGCCGCAATGTATTGAGTGTCGGTAGCCATGAGGTGAAGCCTCCTAAAGAAAAGGGGAGTGGGGGACGGGGACGGGGAATGAATAGGGAAAGGGCAGGTATTGGGGGACTGTTCACACGAGGCTAGCCGACAAGCGCCGCCAGCGTGCCCGCCGCCGCAGCAAACGATAACGTAACCGCAACCATGTAGCCGACGTTGTACTCTAAAAACTATGGCTAAAAAGGCTAACGACGTTTTCTACCACTTGGTGATCCACCTAGTAAAAGGAGTTTTCAAAGCTCAAGGGCTAAAATTCAACGTCACCGGTGCCGAAAACATCCCAGACACCGGTGCAGTCGTCGTCGCCAACCACACCGGCTACATGGACTTCACCTACGTCGGCCTCCCCTTCTACACCCCACATTCACCCCGCACCGCACTCAACCGCAAACGCCTCGTCCGATTCATGGCGAAACAGGAAGTATGGGACAACCCCATCGGCGGACCCGTCATGAGCGGCATGAAACACATCCCCGTCGACCGCATCGACACCGTGCCCAGCTACAACAAAGCGGTAGAAGACCTCAAAGCCGGCGAACTCGTCGGAGTATTCCCCGAAGGCACCCTGTCACGATCCTTCGAAATCAAAAAGCTCCGCACCGGTGCCGTACGCATGGCCCGCGAAGCCGGTGTACCCATCGTCCCCGTCATCCTCGTCGGCAGCCAACGCGTCTGGCCAAAAGACGGCCCCAAACACCTAGGCCGCAGCAACACACCCATCGAAATCAACGTCCTTCCCGCCTGGTACCCCCCAGAAGGGCCCGCCGATGAAGTCACCAAACAACTCCGCCACATCATGGCCGATGGGCTAGCCGAACTATGGCAGCGCTACGACGAACTCCACGGCCCGCTCCCCGAAGGAGCACCCTGGGTTCCCGCGCGCTACGACGGTGGCGCCCTCACCCTCGAAGAGGCGCAAAAACTCGATGACGCCGTCCAAAACGAACGACGCCGCGTCCGCACCCTCCGCGACGACCTCGACGCCCTCGCGGACAAGCTCAACGCACTCCTCGCCGGCCTCGGGGAAACCTCCAAGGAACTCGTCGTCCAATCCAAAGACGCAGCTAACCACACCGCCCAAACGGTCGCCACTGCAAAAACCGCCATCGAACAACTCGCCGAAGACGCCGTCGAAGGGGTGAAAGAAGGGGTATCGAAAGTCGCCAGCGCAGGCAGCCGCCTCCGCCAACTGTCCGCACAAATCCCCACCAACGTCCCACTCGCAGCAGTCGACGCCCTCAACCAGCTGGTCAGCGACGCCAAACAAATTCGCGACCGCCTGCCCCATCGCGTGCGAGCACGCCTCACCGAATTCCCCGAAGCCCTTGTCACCGACGTCGACGGCACCATCTTCTACCAGCCAGAAGGCAGCACCACCCGCGTCGTCACCGAATCCACCCGCAACGCCTTCCTCGACATGCGCACCCGCGGCAAATGCACCTTCCTCGCCACCGGCCGCACCCCCCGCGAACTACCCGAAGTATTCCAAGCCCTCGGGTTCGCCCCCATCGTTGTGGCCGCCAACGGCACCCTCGTCGTCGACGGGGCGAAACTACCCGCCGAACTCAGCGAAAGCACCGACATTAGCGACGCCATCCTCCACACCGATGGTTTCACAGCTGATGACGCCGCGACCGTCCGCGAAGCAATCAACGCAACTCGCAGTGCAAACGCGGGAGGCCCCATCGCCGACCTCGTCATGGACGAAGAGCGCGTCAACGGCCACATCATCAAATACACCGCCCGAGCAGACGTGGCATCCGCGGACATTGCCGCAGCAATCACCGAACACCTCGGCGACGTCGCCACCGTAAACTACTCCGCACCCTGGGGATACGCCGAAATATCGCCCGCAGGAGTCACCAAAGCCAGCGGACTGAAATGGCTACTCTCAAAAGAAGGTATCGACCCAGCACGCGTCGTCGCCTTCGGAGACATGCCCAACGACATTGACATGCTCGCCTACGTCGGCACCGGCGTCGCCATGGGCAACGCAGACCCGGCAGTCATCGCGCAAGCGCAATGGGTCACCTCTCCCGTCGCCAAAGACGGCGTCAGTGAATTCCTCGCACCCGTATTCCAACGCGAGGAAACACCAGGCCAGGTATGATCCACAATCCAAACACAACCACGGACACCCCCAACAGGGGCACCCCACCACGCCTCGTCGCCAGCGACATCGACGGAACATTCATCCGCAGTGACGAACGCGTAAGCCCCCGCCTCCGCGACGTCATTAATAAAATGACCGCCCAAGGCACCGTGCTCTGCCTCGCCACCGGCCGCCCACCCCGCTGGATCGCCCCAGTCCTACAACAAATCGACGTCCGACCCGTCTGCGTCTGCGCCAACGGAGCCATCACCTACGACGCACGCTCCGACAGCATCATCAACTCCCATGTCCTCAACCCCGACGCCCTCAACACCCTCGTCGACGCAGCCACCACCCACTTACCCAACCCCACCTTCGCCGTCGAAAGAGTCAACCTCGACGACATCCAGGGCTGCGGATACGCCACCGGAACCGGCGGGCCCCGCGACAAACAGTTTGTCGTCGACCCCCGCTACGACCACGCCTGGGACTCCGACGAACACGGCATCGAAGAACACCCACAACTACTCGAAAAACCAGCCGTCAAACTGCTCATACGCTGCGAAAACATGCACAGCGCCGACATGTATGCGCTACTCGAAGACCACATCGACCCGGCCCTGGCCCACGCCACCTACTCGATACCCGAAGGGCTCATCGAATGCGCCGCGCCGGGTGTCAACAAAGCAGCCGCGGTCGCAGAAGTCGCCGAAGCGATCGGCATCGATGCCCACGAGACCATCGCCTTCGGAGACATGCCCAATGACATCGAAATGCTCCGCTGGGCAGGCACCGGAGTAGCCATGGGTAACGCCCAAGACAACGTCAAACAAGCCGCAAACAAAGTAACCGCCACCAACGACCAAGACGGCGTGGCGGCGGTACTTGAAACCTGGTTCTAGGCTGGTTCTAGTTGCCCAATTGGAGGCGCTAGTTGCGCAGCTCCTTCGTGGCGTTATCGATCGTCTTGATCGCATCAATCAGGTCGTTCGCGTGGTTAATGATGCGATCGACATCCCCGGCACCCTTCGAGCTACCTAGCATGCTTGAACCGGACGCGTCACCGTCGTAACCACCGGTGCCGCCGGGGTTGCGTCCGCTGCCGCCGCCAATTCCCCCAGTGCCAGGGGAGGGACGCCGAACGCCGGTATCGGGGTTCGGATTCGTATCCGTCACCGTCGTCCCGCTCAAAGAATCGTACTTTTGCTTCGCGATCCCTCGAATGTCATCCATCCGTGCATAGCCTGCATCACCAGGGCAAACAGTATTGCCGACGTCGCGGTGAGCGAAAATATTCGGCAGGGTCACGGCAGCACCGTAGGGGTACTTCGAATAGCTGGTGCCCTCGGAGTAATGCGTGTCATAACCCAGCGGATCGAACCCGGATACGCGTGCCTTCCAGCCGGCGAGTTCGCCAACGGAGCGGATCGTTGCGTCAGAGGGGCGAACAGTGGAGTAATCACCCATCATCGAAATGCCCATGGTGTTTTCGTTAAAGCCACCAGCGTGCGCGCCCTCGACCGCGCGGTTGAGGCCGCCGTATCGACCCTCGTAGATGGTGCCGAACTTATCAACCAGCGCGTGGTATCCGATATCGCACCAACCGAGGCGCTGCGCATGGTACTGGTAGGTTCCGCGCACCACGCCGGCGGCCTCCGCACGGGTGTAATTGTTCGAACCCGCAGTGTGGTGAATGGTGATCGCATTGACCTCATCGTTATAGGTGGGGGAGGAGCAGCGCAGGCTTTCGTCGGCACCCCAACCGGCGCGGCTAACCACACGGGTGATGCCGTCGGAATCTGCAGTCAGCTCGATCGCAGGGCCAGAATCTTGCGCGGCCTTGCCATCGATGAATGTGGCCTCGAGGTCCGCTGGTGCCTCCGTCATGTCGACGCCAGCCGTGGACACCTGGATTCGGTTCGTCTTCTCCACAAAGACCGGCTCCGTACCATTTCGCCCATTGTTGACGCCGCGGGGGCCCTGGTCGACAGGCTCTGCATCGAACCACTCAGTCCAGGTGCCATCGGGCCGCTCGGAACGGAAGAACGCAGCGATTTCTTTGTCGCCACTCCAGTTCAAGGCGAACATATCGAAAGGCTCTTCGCGATAAAACTCCTTGACCGCCTTCGGCCCGGGGGCCTCGCCCTGGGTGACGATCGCCGGGTCATCCACAACGATGTTGTCGCCGGCGTCGAAACTCGTGGACTCGATTGCGGCGGTGATCGGACCGGAACCATTGTCGTCGACAACGAGCACCGCGGCGTCATCACCCGAGGCGAACAAGCCGGACGGGGAGTGTGCGATACCGAAAGTCGCGGCCGTCGCCAGGGCGATCCCGGTGATAGAAGTCAAGGCTAGGGATGGGCGGAGGCTGCTGCGGCGGTTGATGCGGCGGCGTGACGCGCCGGGCATGGGGAGGAAGCCGGGCAGGTGCGGGGTGATGGGCATGCAAGTCCTAACTGTTACAGCTGTTGCGTGCATACAGGATTGTTAACGGATGTTATCAGTGTTAATGAAGTTTCGCATGATATTTACCGTGGTGGCGTGGCGCCGTGTGAACAGCACACACCCCACACCGACGTGTAAATTTGAACAACATGACCTATGACCTCATCGTTGTCGGATCCGGCCTCTTCGGACTCACCATCGCAGAACGCGCAGCACACGCAAACAAACGAGTCCTCATCGTAGAAAAACGCCCCCACCTGGGCGGAAACGCCTACTCCGAAGCCGACCCCGACACCGGCATCGAGGTACACAAATATGGCGCTCACCTTTTCCACACCTCCAACAAACGCGTCTGGGACTACGTCAACCAATTCACCACATTCACCGGCTACCAACACCGCGTCTTTGCCATGCACAAAGGCCAGGCCTACCAATTCCCCATGGGCCTAGGCCTCATCGCACAATTCTTCGGCAAGTACTACAGCCCCGAAGAAGCCAAAGCACTCATCGCCGAACAAGCAGCCGAAATCAACACCGACGAAGCCACCAACCTCGAAGAAAAAGCGATCTCCCTCATCGGCCGCCCACTCTACGAAGCCTTCATCCGCGACTACACCGCCAAACAATGGCAAACCGACCCCAAAGAACTCCCCGCCGGCAACATCACCCGCCTACCCGTCCGATACAACTTCGACAACCGCTACTTCAACGACACCTACGAAGGCCTACCAGTAGACGGCTACGCTGCCTGGCTCGAAAACATGGCCGCCTCTGACAACATCGACGTACGACTCGACACCGACTGGTTCGACGTCCGCGAACAAGTACGCGGCGAAAACCCCGACGCCCCCGTCGTCTACACCGGCCCCCTCGACCTCTACTTCGACTACGAAGCAGGCAAACTCGGGTGGCGCACCCTCGACTTCGAAACCGAAGTGCTCGACATCCCTGACTTCCAGGGCACCCCGGTCATGAACTACAACGACGCCGAGTACCCCTACACCCGCATCCACGAATTCCGCCACTTCCACCCCGAACGCGCCGACACCTACCCGACGGACAAAACCGTCATCATGAAGGAATACTCCCGCTTCGCCGAAGGTGACGACGAACCCTACTACCCAATCAACACCCCAGAAGACCGCGAAAAACTACTCCGCTACCGCGAACTCGCGGAAGCAGAAACCGCCAACAACAAGGTCTTCTTCGGCGGACGCCTCGGCACCTACCAATACCTCGACATGCACATGGCCATCGCCTCCGCCCTAAGCATGTGGGACAACAAACTCGCCGAACTCCTAGGAGTCGACGCCTAAAAACGCTGCGGACGGACCGCCACCTCCCTAACCCCCTGCTATCCCCAGATGCGGTAGGGGCATGGAATAACGCGGCGTCATTAATTAATATCTTCCGCCATGCGTACCCGCGCACTGGACAGCCAGTGCGCAAAAAGGGGGAACCTCGTAGCCAACACACCTTAAACCCAAGGTAAAAGGCGCGCATAAACAAAAACACCTTCTCGTGTACTGGCACACGGTCGCCGGCAAACAGCCACACAGCGGCCGAAAACATTCGACCACTACATGGAAGGTTTTTTCATGCACAATGTAAACGGCACCTGGGGCCAAACCCAGGACAACACCACCGCACAGAGCACCCGCGTACCAGTGCACAACTTCGCCAGCATGCTGGACCCCAAGGTGACCGAACAGCTCAGCCTGACCGCCAACATGCCTTTCGTCGCCCCACACGTCGCCCTCATGCCCGACGCCCACTACGGGCTCGGAAGCAGCGTCGGAACCGTATTCGGAACCAAAGGGGCCGTGATACCCACCGCCGTCGGGGTCGACATAGGCTGCGGGATGATAGGTGTGCTCACCGACCTCACCCGCACGGATATTGACGCCGCTGCGGCAGATCCTCAACGTCAAGGGAACATAGCCGAGCATCCGGTGGCGGTGCGGGTCTGGGTTGGGGCTTACCAGCTGCTGGAGCCGCCGCCACCCGAAAAACCCGGGGTGGAATAGCCGACCGACACCCCGGAGGAATCGCCCGTATCCCAAGAATTGTCGCTGGCCGTGTCGTGCGAATGCCAAGTGCTCATCACCACGTACGGCGTGTAACCGTGGTAGCCGACGCCGGGGCGCCAATCATCGGCACTAATGGTGGGCTTCGGATGCTTGGCGGATTCGGTGACCCCGTCGAGTTCCTCAGCGCCGATTGCCTTCATCACCACCGCGGCGTCAGCAATGAGAAGCGTGAATGCGTCGACGAAGCCCTCCTGTTGGGGATCATCCATCAGGACTTTCGCGCGGGCTTGCAACTGCGTGAGTTCCTCGGCGAAGCGTTCGTTGCTGGTGCCGAGGGCGGCCTCCTTAAAGTCTTCGCGCAGGCGCATCGCTTCGCGGATACGGGTGGCCTTGTCACCATTTTCGATGTCGTAGAGCGTATCGATGTTGGACATCGCGTTGCGCATCAACGACAGGGAGTTGTTTGCCGAGTAAAGGTCCCGCCCATGCTTCGTGAGCTGCTTATCGGAGGGATTGTCGGGGATCTTAGCGAGCGTCGAGTCGATGGACAGGAATTGTTTGCGGACCTCCTCCCATTGATGGCGGAGCTCAGAATCGGCGAGGTCGCTGCGCAGGCTGTTGGCGCGGATGTCGTATTCGTCGAGCTTGGGGGCGATTTCGGCGTGGCCGGTGGTGACGGTTTCGTACAGTTTGCGGTCGCGCTTGCGGTTTTTGCGGGAATTTTTGAAGATGAGCCAGACGACGCCGATCGGGACGAGGATTCCGATGGGCAAAGCGGTGATTTTGCTGAACCAACTCTGCTGGCGGTCATCGTCGGGGGTGTTGCCAATGAGGGTTTCGGGGTCGATGGTGGCTTGGGCGCCGGCGAAGAGGCCGCCTGCGAGGTTGCCGCCGCGCAACGAGGGCTTCATCGCTTCGAGGGAATTGTGAAGGCGGGGGCCGCGGTTGAGGGTGAGGGCAGCGCAGGCATCGTCGCCGCAGTAGATGCCGTTGCGGCGGGGTTCGAGGCCGACTGCGACGATGAGGTGGCCGGGGGCCCATTTGGTGGCGCCATCGTTGAGGAGGTCGGGGCGCTGCTCCTTGGCGAAATTCAGCATCCCCTCGTTGAAATCCTCGCTGTTGTGCGCCAGCAGTAGGTAATCGACGGTGGTGACCTGATCGGGGAAATCGAGTTTTTCGGTTTCGGCGGTGAGGAAGGCTTCGTCTTCGTCGGTGAGTTCGGGGCTGTCGGACCAGACGGTGACCGTGACGTGGTCGGCGGAGGGGGTGGATTGTGTAGAGAGAGTGGCCTGTGCGGAGAGGGCGGGGTGCGAGGCGGGGAGTGCGGTGGCGGGGGCGTGTTGTGTAGATGGGTGGGGGAGGGACTGTGATGAGGTGGTGGGGAGCGCGGTGGCAGGGAGGGAAGTGGCGAGGATGAAGGTGGCGATGGCGAAGATGGAGAGAGCGGCGGTGAAGGTCGCTTTCAACGCTGCGGTTGATGCTGCGCTTAATGCTGCGGTTGTCGCTGTGGGGGCGCTGGTGGTGCTGGTGGCGCTGGCTGTGGTGAGTGCTGCCATGGATGAATTTGGGCGGTGAAGGTGGCGGCGAGGGTGGGCTGTGGTCATGGGACCAATGTTAACAACGAAAGGGTGGGTAGGTGCGGGGAAAGAATGCCGAGGGGGCCGAGTAGTTGCCCGGTGTTGGTTTTGAAGCGGGTGTGTGGAGCCAGCTGGTCTAGTTCGTTAATGGTGCATGAGATAACTAGTGGGGTTTCTAGCTGGGTGTCTTTAGCAGCCCTAGTGTGAAGGTAGGTTTGGGCGATTTCTTCCGGGTTAAGGGACAAAATGTGTGTCTGTTGGCGGCTGGTGCGGGTTTGTTTTTCGTCGGTGTCCCGGGCGTGCATGCGGGCGGTGACTTTAGCCAGAGCAGCCTGTAGGGTTGCGGCTTGGTTCGCGTGCAGTTGTTGTGATTGTCTCCGTGACGGGCTGAGGTGCGTTTGCTCGTTGCATTTATTGAAAAACGGTTTGAAAATGAGACCGCATGCAGGGTTGTGCGTGAGTGTCGCGGATGCTTGCGGTTAGGGTTCACGCACGGCTGTTCTTTGCAGGCGCCATCCGCGAAAACTTCCCCGCCCCAAACCCTCTCGGCGCACGCACCTCCAACGCCGCAGCGCAGCCCCGGTGGGGCAACCCACCCCCGGCCCCTCACACGCCTACCATTACCACAGTATTTCGCACGCCCCAGCCCCCGCGGCGCGGAGCCCCAGCCGATACGTCCCTCACGTCTTTTGCAGGAAACCACAGGAGGACCCTAGTGGACGGCACCCCTCGCCCCGAACCCCACCGCGCCCACCCCGACGCCGACGCCCCCACCCGCGCCACCGGTAAGCATCGAGCACCCCATCCCCAGGCCGCCACAATGGGCACACGCGCCACAAGCATGCGGGACACAACCACACACCCGGCAACCACACACCCCACAACCAAGCACTCATCCCCCCTTTCCCTCTCCGTTTCCCTCTCCTCGGCCTGGCTTTCCGCCCTCATCTTGGCCGGGTTCGCAGGCGTCGGCGGCTGGCAGCGCCGCTGGATGAGCGACGACGGCCTCATCGTTTTGCGCACCGTCCGCAACCTCCTCGCCGGCAACGGCCCCGTGTTCAATGCCGGGGAGCGAGTCGAAGCGAACACTTCGACCCTGTGGCAGTACCTCATTTATGTGGGTGCCCTCCTCACCCCTGCCCGACTGGAGATCATCGCGTTGTGGCTGGCCTTGGGCTTTACTGTGGCGGCGATGGTCGCGGCGTCATTGGGGTCGGCGAAGCTGTATCGCGTTAAGGGCTCCGCACACCGGAGCCGTCTGCTGTTCGTGCCGCTGGGTGGGCTGGTGTACCTGGCGTTGCCGCCCGCGCGCGATTTTGCGACGTCGGGGCTCGAGTGGGGTTTGAGCATTTTTTGGGTCGCGGTCCTGTGGTGGGTGTTGGTGACGTGGGTGCGCAACGATTCGCCCGGGGTGTTGGGCTTTGCCTCCCTGTGGTGCGGCCTGAGTTGGCTGGTGCGCCCCGAGCTTGTTTTGTATGGTGCAATCGCTGGGCTTGTTCTGCTGTTGGGGGCGGGTTCGTGTCGGCGGCGCGGCTTGATTATGGTGGCCGCTCTGCCTCTTCCCGCTGGTTATCAGCTGTTTCGTATGGCGTATTACGGTTTGTTGGTGCCGCAGACGGCGGTGGCGAAGTCCGCGAGCGATGCGGAGTGGTCGACCGGTTGGGCGTACGTGACTGACCTGTTTGAGCCCTACAGTTTGTTGTTTGGTGTTGTTGCTGCGGCGGTCGCTGGGGTGTTGGTTGCGGTGTGGTTTGGGGCAGATCCGCGGTTGTTGGCTTCCCGTGCGAGTGGTGCGGGCGTGTCGGTTGCGGCAGCTGACGGTGAGGATTCTGGGGTGATGACGTCGCGGGGGTTGCGGGTGCGTCGCCCCGTCACCGTTGTGGTTGTGATGCTGCTGTGTGGTGTGCTGCATGGGCTGTATGTTGTTCGTGTTGGTGGGGATTTCATGCATGGGCGCATGCTGTTGATCCCTTTGTTTGCGCTGTTGTGCCCGTTGATGGTGGTGCCGGTGTGGTTGCTGGCGGCGGGTGGCGCTGAGGCCAGCGGAAGGGGCGACGTCATCACCCATAGCGCACCTAGCCCCGGTAGCGCCCGTACCACTAGTGTGAAGGGTGGCGCGCGGGGTCGTGCTGTTTTTCCGGCGTTGGCTGTGGTTGCTGCGGCTGCGGCTGGGGGTTGGGCGATCGCCACGGCGCATGCGGGCACCGATTGGCAGCCGCCGGACAAGGATCCGAATAAGGAGTTGGGGGTTATTGACGAGCGGGAGTTTTGGATGTGGTTTAGCGGCCACACTGCCCAGGATCCTCCGCTGGTTGCTAGCGACTTCCTCGATATTGACCGCATGTGGGGTTACGAGGAGGCGATTGAGCGTGCCTATGAGCAGCCAACGGGGATGATTTTGTCGATCCAGAGCCAGGAGCCGGGGCATCCCTTCAATTGGATGACGGTTCCGGGGATGGAGCCTGGCACTCCTGATCCGGATGGGTTGGTGACGCTGCGCCCGACGGTCGCCTACATCAACCTTGGCATGACCGGTATGAATGCGCCTTTGGATATTCGCGTGGTGGATACGGTGGGTTTGGCGAATCCGGTTGCTGCGCGCCAGCCGCGTATCGAGGGTGGCCGGATCGGTCACGACAAGATGTTGCCGTTGGAGTGGGCGTTGGCGGATTCTTCGACTCGGATGGATATGGTGCCGGGGTATATCAGCACTCCGGGGACTATTGAGGCGCGCAGGGCTATTCATACGGATGATTTTGTGCGGATTTATCGCAGTTATCGTCAGCCGTGGTCGCCGCGGGTGGCTTTGTCGAACATTAAGTTTGCGTTGACGAGGGGGCGGACGATCGAGTTGGAGAAGGATCCGGAGGATTATCGTGATCAGCCGGAGGTGCCGGGTGCGGTGTTGGCGTGGCCGACGGAGATTCATTTGGATGATCGCGAGGGCTAGTTTGGTCTAGCGTGGTGCTGTGCATGAGGCTTGGGTGGTAGCCGCGCGCCGCGTGCCGTGGTGGGGTTGCTGCCGCTAGGGTTGAGGGAGATATGTGCGTGCCTTCGTTGGGTGCGTGCGCGTCACGAGATCCGAAAGACTAGAGGTTTTTACCTTGAGTGAACGAACGACCGTTAAGTCCGACACTGTCGCGAATGCCGGCGCCCAGAATGCTGGCGCTCAGAAGGGTGGGGGCCCTGAGCAGTTGCAGCGCGTGCTGTTGCCGCGTTTGGGTGAGCCGCATGATGTGCGCACCTTGTATGTGTTGGAGGCGGAGACTAACCGGGAGCGTGCCCGGTGGGATAATCGCACCCAGGTGCGTATTCCGGCTGGTTCTGAGTTGAGTTTCCAGACGTATTTCAATGCGTTTCCGGCGAGTTATTGGCGTCGCTGGTCGCAGTTGTCTCGTGTTCTTTTGCGTGTTGACGTCGCGGGGACTGCGCGTGTGGATGTCTACCGCTCGAAGATCGATGGCAGCCGTATTGGTGTTGAGGGCAAGGTTGTTTCCGATGGGGTGGCGGAGTTCGATTTGGATTTGGCACCGTTTGAGGATGGGGGTTGGTATTGGTTTGATGTGACGGCGGAGTCGGATACGGAGATTGTGTCGGCTGGCTGGTTTGCGGCTGAGGCGCCTGGTCCGCAGGTGATGCCGGATGGTAGTACGGTGGGGCCGTTTGAGCCGCGGGTGACTGTGGGTATTCCTACGTTCAACCGTCCTGCTGATGCTGTTGCTGCTTTGGAGGCGTTGGCTTCTGATCCGGTGGTGGATGCGGTGATCGATACGGTTATTATGCCTGATCAGGGTAATAAGCATCCTGCAGATGAGCCTGGGTATGCTGCCGCGACTGAGCATTTTGGGGATCGGTTCTTTGAGTTCCGCCAGGGCAACCTTGGTGGTTCGGGTGGTTATTCGCGCATCATGTACGAAGCTTTGGGCGGTCCTGATGGAACTAAGCCTGCTGGTGCAAAGAAGTCTCCTTACATTTTGTATATGGATGACGATATTGCGATTGAGCCGGATAGCGTGTTGCGTGCGTTGCAGGCTGCGCGTTATGCGAAGACGCCGACGTTGATTGGTGGCCAGATGCTGAATTTGCAGGAGCGCAGCCACCTGCATTCGATGGGTGAGGTCATTAATCGCGCTGATTTCATGTGGACGTCGGCGCCGCATGTGCACTATGACCATGATTTTTCCGAGATGCCTTTGAGTTATAAGGGCAGTCCGGGTGATAAGCCGGATGCGAAGAATTCTCGTGATTTGCACCGCCGAATCGATGTTGATTACAACGGCTGGTGGATGTGCATGATTCCACATGTGGTTGCGGAGCGTATTGGACTGCCGCTGCCGTTGTTCATTAAGTGGGACGACGCCGAGTACGGTTTGCGTGCTGGTAAGGCTGGTTTTCCGACGGCAACATGGCCGGGTATCGCGATTTGGCATATGGCGTGGTCGGATAAGGACGACGCGATCGATTGGCAGGCCTATTTCCATTTGCGTAACCGTTTGATTGTTGCGGCGATGGATCATGATGGCCCGGTCAAGGGCATTATTCGCTCGATGCAGAAGGCGACGCTGAAGCATTTGTTGTGCTTGGAGTACTCGACGGTCGCTATTCAGAATGAGGCGATGAAGGACTTCTTGGCGGGTCCGGATCAGTTGTTTGACATTTTGGAGACGTCGTTGCCGAGGATCGCTGCGATTCGTAAGACGTATCCGGATGCGGTGGTGTTGCCGACGGCTGCGCAGTTGCCGAAGCCGACGGGTGCACCGGGTGTTCCGACGAAGGATATTGGTGGCCGTTTGGCTCCGGTGAAGAAGGCTGTGTGGTTGGCGAAGGGTTTGAAGCATTCGCTGACTAAGGAAGATCCGGCGCATCATGATGTGCCTCAGGCGAATTTTGCTCCGATCGAGGCGCGTTGGTTTAGCTTGTCGCGGGTTGACGGCGCGACGGTGACGATGGCAGATGGTCGCGGCGTCGTGTATCGCCAGCGTGATTTGAATAAGGCGAAGGATTTGTTGAAGGAATCGCGGCGTTTGCAGAAGCTTGTTGAGGAGCGTTTTGATGAGCTTCGCGGGCAGTATCGCGCTGCTCATAGTCGTTTGAGCAGTCTTGATGCGTGGAAGGACATCTTTGATGCCTAGTTCTTCGCAGGCGCTGTTGCGTGATGTTGCCGACCGCTGGTCTGCGTGGAAGGCGGGCCCTGAGTGGGAGGCCGATGCGTTGGTGGCGATTCAGTCTGCGACTCATGACGTCGCGGGAGTTCTGCCGACTGCGCGTGTGATGTCGCACGTGGGGGAGCATGCCCTTGGTTGGTTGGGTTTGTCTGCTGCTGGCGCGTTGTTTGATAAGCATCGTCGTCGCCAGTGGTGTGGGCTGGGTACGGCTGCGTTGGTTGCGCATGCGGCGAGTGTGGTGTTGAAGCGGGTTGTGCGCAGGCCGCGGCCTCATGATGAGCGCATCGTGGTTGGCGTGTCGACACCGTCGAACCATAGTTTTCCCAGTTCGCACGCGACGTCAACAACTGCGACGATGGCTGCGTTGGCTGTGCTGACTGGTTCTTCTGTGCCTTATGTTGGTGCGGGCGCTATGATGCTTTCCCGCATGATTTTGGGTGTGCATTATCCGACGGATGTCACCTGTGGTGCCTTGGTAGGTGTGGCGGCGGCGAAGGCCGTCATGCCGTACTTTGAGGGTTAGACAAGCTTTTTTACTTCTTTGGGAGAAAGACGATCGTGAGCACTGGACTTGGATCTGAACCGCATACTCGCGGTATCGAGCCCACCGAGGGCAAACCTCCGAAGGGGCTTGTTGATGGGATGATCAAGGCGTTGCGCCCTAAGCAGTGGGTGAAGAACGTCCTGGTGCTTGCCGCGCCTGCGGCCGCGGGTTCTGAAGTGCTGCTGAATGGCCGCACCCTTGCCGATGTTGGCATTGCGTTTGTGGCTTTTTGCTTCGCGGCGTCATCAATTTATTTGATTAATGATGCTCGTGACGTTGAGGCTGACCGGGCGCATCCGAAGAAGCGTTTCCGCCCGATCGCTGCTGGTGTGTTGCCGGTGAATGTGGCGTATGTGATGGCGGTGGTGCTGATTATTGCGGCGCTTGGGGTGAGCCTGTTGGCGACTGCCGGGCATGCCTTGGGCATTGTTGTCGCCGTTTATATTGCGCTGCAGTTGGGTTATTGCTTCAGTTGGAAGCATCAGCCGGTGTTGGATATCGCGTTGGTGTCCAGTGGTTTTATGCTGCGTGCGATGGCCGGTGGTGTTGCTGGCGGGATTGATTTGTCGCAGTGGTTCTTGCTGGTGGCAGCGTTTGGTTCGTTGTTTATGGCGTCGGGTAAGCGTTATAGCGAAATTTTGTTGGCGCAGCGTTCTGGCGCGAAGATCCGGAAGTCTTTGGAGGGGTATACGCCGACGTATTTGCGTTTCGTGTGGACGTTGTCGGCGACGGCTGTGGTGATGAGCTACGCGTTGTGGGGTTTTGGTTTGTCGAAGGCTGCTGGGGGCGCGGCGGGTGTGTGGTATCAGGTGTCGATGGTGCCGTTTACTGTGGCGATTTTGCGTTACGCTGCCGATGTTGACCGTGGTGATGGCGGGGCGCCGGATGAGTTGGCGTTGAGTGACCGTACGTTGCAGGTTCTTGCTTTGGCGTGGGTGTTCTGCGTCGGTATGGCCGTGTATGTGGTCCCGTTGGTGTAGGTGTGGGCTAGTACGTAGTTAGGCAGTGTTTCCCCAGGTGGCTTATGACTGGTGTGAATGTTGTTAAGTAGTGTTACCCCGAGGTTGGGGTAGTCAGACGAAAGTGACTTGGTTTTTCTCCGCTGACGTGTACTTTAAAACTTGGTAACGTTTTGGTCTCGGTGGCCGATGTTCCACATGTTAAGCAATTTTGACCTCGGTAAAACTTGCTCGAAAAAGGCTCAATCTGGCCACCTTAGAGGCCCTACAAAGGAGTGCAATGACGACTCGACACACAGCCCGCACCGGCTTGCTCGGCACACTGCGCGGCATCAAGAGCTCCGCGAAGTCGATCTCGCGGAAGGTTGCAGCCACCGTTGTCGCGGCGGCAACCGTCTGCAGCATCGGAATGGTGGGCACGGGCACCGCCCACGCAGGCAACCGCGATTGGCTGCGCCCCGACAACACTGGCTCCTGCGATTGGGACCCGGTTGGTTTCTGGGTTCAGCGCTGTGACGTGTGGAGCCCCGCAATGGGCCGCAACATTCCCGTCCAGATTCAGCCGGCTGGCCGCGGCGGTAACGCTGGCCTCTACCTGCTCGACGGCATGCGTGCGACCGACTACTACAACGCGTGGACCCATGATGCTAACGCTCCTGCGGCCTACGTTGACCACAACATCACCTTGGTGATGCCTATCGGTGGCGCGGGTTCCTTCTACGCTGACTGGGATGCTCCGGCCAACCTGTCTTCCATGTCTTCGGCTCCGGTGATTTACAAGTGGGAGACCTTCCTCACCTCTGAGCTGCCGGCCTACCTGCAGCAGCACTTCGGTGTTGACCCGCACAACAACTCCATCGCTGGCCTGTCCATGGGCGGCACCTCTGCGATCTCCTTGGCTGGTAATCACCCGGATCAGTTCCGTCAGGCAATGTCCTGGTCTGGTTACCTGACCACCACGATGCCCGGCATGCAGACCCTGCTGCGTTTGGCTCTGCTGGACACCGGTGGATTCAACGTCAGCGCTATGTACGGCATCTTGATCAACCCCCGTCGCTTCCACGATGATCCTTTCTGGGCCACCGGTGGGTTGCGTAACACCGATGTCTACATTTCTGCGGCTACTGGCCTGTGGGGTCCGCAGGATGCCGGTATTCCGACCATGCAGAAGATCAACGGCTCTGTTTTGGAGGCGCTGTCCCTGGAAACCACGCTGGTGTGGGAAGCCAAGGCGCGCGCTGAGGGCATCAATGTCACCAACCACTACCGCCCGAATGGTGTCCACGCGTGGAACCAGTGGAATGACGAGCTCTACCTCACTCGCGAGCGCGTGCTCAACGTGATGAACGCCTGGTAATAATTCCTGGCGCCGCCCCTAGCCCCCGGATGTGCTCTAAGTAGTGCGCCCGGGGGTTTTGTTATGGGGACCGGCGGAGTCACGTGGTGGGCGTTTCGGGGTGAACACGCCGGGGCGACCCTAATGTAAAAGTTTAAACTTTAACTTAAACTTGAGGGTGCTTTATTTTAAGTACTTCACGACTGCCCTTTCCGGAGGCGGGGAACCTCCGGAGATTGCGGGAGTCAATTCAGCCACCCCTTTTTTCAGTTACTTAAGGATCTTTCATGCGCGACACCGCAATCAAGACCCGCCGCAACAAGCTCATTGCCGCCCTCGCGGTTCCCTCGGCACTTGCAATCGGTACCGGACTCATCGTTTTCCCCGCCGACAAGGCCGAGGCTGAACAGCGCGATGTGCTGGCTCAAGGCTCGAGCTTCGGCAGCTCCGAAATCTCCGGCTACCTCAAGGACGACAATGTCCCCGAGCGCAGCCCCATCCGCACCGACTTCCCGAAGATTGACGGCCTGCCCGACGGCGTATCCGTCGAACGCCAGGAGTGGTTGTCGGACCGCCGGGTCGCACTGTTCATCCGCTCTGCTGCCATGCCTGATCAGCTGGTTCAGGTGCAGCTGCTGCTGCCGCGCGATTGGTACTCCCAACCGGGCAAGAAGTTCCCCGAGGTCTGGGCCCTGGACGGCCTGCGCGCGACCGATAAGGAAAACGGCTGGACGATCAACACCAACATCCAGCAGTTCTTCTCCGACAAGAACGTCATCACCGTCCTGCCGGTCGGCGGCGAGGCTTCCTTCTACTCTGACTGGGACCGCGAAGATAACGGCAAGAACTACAAGTGGGAAACCTTCCTCACTCAGGAACTACCCGCAGTGCTGCACAACGGATACCGCTCCAACGGCACCCGCGGTATTTTCGGCCTGTCGATGGGTGGCACTGCTGCCGTCAACCTGGCTGAACACCGTCCCGACATGTTCAACTTCGTTGGCTCCTTCTCCGGCTACCTGGACACCACCAGCCCCGGAATGCAGCTGGGTATTCAGGGCGCTCTGAAGGATGCCGGTGGGTATGATGCGACCGCAATGTGGGGCCCGTTGAACTCCCAAAAGTGGATCGACAACGACCCGAAGCTCGGTATCGAGGCACTCAAGGGCAAGACCGTCTATGTGTCCGCTGGTAACGGTGCTGACGATTTCGGCCAGAACAACTCGGTCGCAACCGGCCCGGCTAACCCCGCGGGTGTTGGTCTTGAGGTTCTGTCCCGCATGACCACCCAGACCTTCGTCAACAGGGCAAAAACTGCGGGTGTCCCCGTGATTTCCCACTTCCGTCCCTCCGGCGTGCATAACTGGCCTTACTGGCAGTTCGAGCTCACCCAGGCGTGGCCACACATTGCTGATGCCCTGGCCCTCGACAAGGACGACCGCGGTGCGGATTGTGCGCCCGTCGGTGCGATTGCTGAGGCAACCAAGGGTGGCGAGTTCGGCAAGTGCGTCAACAACGAGTACGACATTGCCGGCGGTAAGGCAGAGGACTTCCGCAACGGTCGCGCCTACTGGCACCCGGATACCGGTGCTCACGTGCTGGTTGGTTTGATCAGCGCCCGCTACTCGGAGATGGGTGCTGCTGATTCGTGGCTTGGTTTCCCGCTGACCGGTGAGCAGGGCACCCCGGATGGTGTCGGACGCTACGTGCACTTCCAGAACGGTTCCATTTACTGGACTCCGAAGTTGGGTGCGCAGCCTGTCCCGAAGGACATGTTCGACGCATGGGGCGCTACCGGTTGGGAAAACGGTCCGCTTGGCTACCCGGTCGCGGAGCCCAAGGAATTGGGTGGCAAGCTGGTTCAGCAGTTCCAGCACGGCTACGTTGTCCGCAATGGCGACAAGGCCTTCGTTGTTCACGGTGACATCGCTAAGCGCTACGGTTCGATGAACACCACCGCTTCGAAGCTTGGTGCGCCGACGTCTAACGAGATTCCGCTGAAGGGCGGTGTGGTGCAGCACTTCGATAATGGTTCCTTCTACTGGACCCCGGAGACCGGCGCGAAGTTCATCTTCAATGGCCCGATCCGTGACGCCTGGGGCGCTAGCGGTTGGGAGAACGGCCCCTTCGGTTGGCCGACCAAGGACCAGGAGGCCATCGCCGCTGGTGGCGAGACCATGTCCTTCCAGCATGGCACCATCAAGCAGGTTAATGGCCGCGTGATCGAGGAACACAACTAATGCGTGCCCCGAAGCAGTTGGTGCGTAAGAGTGCTGGCCTGGCGCTAGCCGGCGTGCTGCTCGCAGGCGGGCTTGTGGCCTGTGGCTCCGCGACGTCATCAAGTGATGACGCCGACCCTGCCGCAGCGTCGAGCTCTAGCCTGGCGCGGGCAGACAAGGATGCTTCCGAGCAGAAGTCTGGGGACAAGAGCCAGGATTCGAAGGCTGGTGACTCGGCGAAGAAGGACCACAATGGCGGGGCCGCGAAGCCTGCTCAGGGTGGTGCTGCCGTCAATGACCAGCCGGCGGAGGAGATCTCGGAGGTGCCTTCGTTTAAGGATGACTACAGCGACAAAGACCACGCCTACCTGGATGATTTGAAGGATAAGGGCATCGACCCGAAGGGGATCGAGGCGCAACTGATCGGCACCGCCAGCGAGGTATGCCGCGCTAAGGACGCCGGGGAAGAGTCTTTCCTGGTTGAGCCCATCGCGGGGCAGCTGGTGGAGTTGGGGCACACGGATTTGTCGCTCGAGGATGCGCGGACTGTCATCACCCAGGCAGCACAGCGAGCTTATTGCTAACGCTGCTAGGGTGGTGGCCTCACACAACGTGACGGAAGGGTTGTACTGATGGGCCGAAACGCTAGGGGTGCTGGACAGGATCGTTCCAGCATCGGCAAGTTGTTGATCGCCGTGTTGGCGGTGTTGGTGGTCATTGTGATTGGCGTTGGGCTGATGCGCCATTTCGAGGGACCATCGGATACTGGGCCAACGGAAACGCCCAGCAGCCCCGAAGCGGAGAGCCCGAAGCAACCGGAGTGGTGCCCGTCGGTGGAGTTTATTTCTGCCCCGGGTACCTGGGAGTCATCCCCGGATGACGATCCGCTGAATCCGACATTCAACCCGATGAGTTTCATGCTCAGCGTCACCAATCCCTTGAAGGAACGCTACCCCGAGGGTGAGCCGGGTGGTGTGAAGATATGGACTGTCCCGTACACCGCTCAGTTTAAAAACCTGGGTGCTATGCACGAGATGGGTTATGACAAGTCCCGGACCGAGGGCGCCAATAAGGTTGCTGCGGAGCTCACGACGATGCATGAGCAGTGCCCCTTGACCGATTTTGTTATGGCTGGGTTCTCGCAGGGTGCGGTGTTGTTGGGCGATATTGCTAATGAGATTGGCACGCAGGATATTCCGGTTCCGGCTGAACGCATCAGGGGTGTCGCCCTGGTAGCGGATGGTCGTCGGGAGCCTGGGGTTGGCCAGACCGCTGGTATCGAGGTTAGGGGTGTTGGCGCGGAGGTGTCGCTCCAGTCGCTTAACGGTCTCGCTCAGGTGGTGACGCCTGGTGCAACGATGCGTGGTCCCCGACCGGGTGGATTTGGCAGTTTGAACGATCGGGTGTTTGAAATTTGTGCGCCGGATGATTCGATTTGTGACGCCCCGTTGGGTGTTGATGATGCGATTGGTCGCGCGCAGGCACTGGTTGATGCCAACGGTGTGCATGCAATGTATGCGACAAACCCGGTGGTCTTCGAGGGGACGACGACGAATCAGTGGCTGGTTCAGTGGGCTGAGAACCTCATTGGGGCACCGTAGTCCTTAGCGACGCGCGGGGGCGAAACACTGCAGCAATGTAATGTTTGTCGCTCCCAAACCTATATATTTAGCGAGTGAAACAAAACACCAGCTTGAAAGGCTAAACACTATGGACTTGCATGCAGCAATCGGACAGTTCTTCAACGACAAGGGCGACATTGCCCTCCCGTCGCAGATCACCCTCGCCGGTTTGGCTGAAATGATGTACCAGGCCGATGCTGCACAGGGTGGGGCTGGCCGCCACTGCATGCGTTTCTGGGATTACTCAGAATCCCGCGAAGGGGTTGCTCACGACTTCACCCGCGCAGAGATCAACACCCGTATCAAGGCTGTTGCGGCACGCCTTCAGCAGGTTGGCTCCATCGGCGACCGCGTGGCGATCCTGGCGGGCAACAGCCCGGAGTACATCTTCGGCTTCATCGGCTCCCTGTACGCCGGCATGGTTCCGGTGCCGTTGTATGACCCGAACGAGCCCGGCCACGCTGATCATTTGGCGGCGGTGTTGGGTGATGCCCAGCCGAAGTTTGTGCTGACCAATAAGCGTTCTGCGCCGAATGTGCGCCGCATGTTCTCTGACCGCCCTGCGGCAGAGCGCCCCCGTATCTTGGGCGTTGACTCACTGCCGGATTCCCTGGCGGAGAGCTTCGAAAACCCCCTCATTCGCCCCGAGGCTGCGGCCCTGGTTGCGGCAATCGGCGCGCCCGTTGACCTTCCGGCATTCCTGCAGTACACCTCGGGTAGCACCCGCACCCCGGCCGGTGTTGTGTTGACCAACCGCTCCATTTTGACCAACGTGCTGCAGATTTTCACTGCGGCAAGATTGAAGACTCCTTTGCGTATGGTCAGCTGGTTGCCGTTGCACCACGATATGGGCATCATTTTGGCTGCGTTTGTCACCATTTTGGGTCTTGAGATGGAAATGATGACGCCGCGGGACTTCATCCAGCAGCCAAAGCGCTGGATCCAGCAGATTAACCGCCGCGAGAGCGATAACGCGCTGTACACGGTGGTTCCGAACTTCGCTCTGGAGTTGGCGGTGGCGTATGGCCGTCCGGAGGAGGGCGAGCAGATTGATCTCAGCCACATCGATGGTTTGATCATTGGTTCCGAGCCGGTCACCCCGAAGGCCGTGAACGCTTTCCGCGAGGTTTTTGGCCCTTATGGTTTGCCGGAGTCCTGCATGCGCCCGTCCTATGG
The DNA here is from genome assembly GCF_000590555.1 of Corynebacterium argentoratense DSM 44202. NCBI lineage: Bacteria > Bacillati > Actinomycetota > Actinomycetes > Mycobacteriales > Corynebacteriaceae > Corynebacterium > Corynebacterium argentoratense. Next base: position 1,927,916 of record NC_022198.1, on the reverse strand, counting down.
TCTGGCGGAGGCCTCCTTGTTGGTCACCACACCGCAGTCTCCGGTGCGTCCGCGTGTGACGTGGGTGGATCGGGACAAGCTCAACCAGGGCGCTGCCGTTGTGGTGGAGGAAGGCCCGGGGGCTGTTCCTCTGATGTCCAATGGTGAGGTTGTTCGCCCGCAGCAGCTGGTTATTGTTGATCCCGAGACCCGCTGCGAGGTTCCTGATGGCACCGTTGGCGAGTTGTGGGCACATGGTGACAACATGGCGTTCGGCTATCTTGATCGTCCGGAGGAAACTCTCGCGACGTTCCGCAACACTTTGGTGCAGCGTTTGCCGGAGAACTCCCGTGCCGCAGGTGCTCCGGAGGATGATCGTTGGATGGCGACGGGCGATCTGGGCGTGTTCATCGATGGGGAAATCCACATCACTGGCCGTATGAAGGACCTCATTGTTATCGCTGGTCGTAACCACTATCCGCAGGATATTGAGTACACCGTGGACCACGCGAGCGAGCACATTCGACCGGCAGCCATCGCGGCGTTCGCTATTGAGGGTGATGAGACCGAGCGGCTCGTCATCATCGCCGAGCGCGATCTCGACAAGACCCCTGAGGGTGATGACGCCGCGAAGCAGGCGATCCGCGCGGCCGTGACGGAAGCGCACGGGGTTCAGCCCCACGACGTCGTCATTGTGGCTCCGGACGAGATCAAGCGTTCTTCGTCTGGAAAGATTGCGCGCCGGGTGGCCAAGAAGCACTACTTGGGGCAGTAACTTTCCTACTGGTGGGGTGTTTGTCCGTACGCCTGCAAGGCGTAACGGATTGGGCTGATACCTATATATAGTAGAGAAGGATTTTTTCGAGCTTGATGAGGTAAAGGCGGCCCTAGGTAGATGACTACCCCGAACACTGCGGAGTCCACCGGTGCGATGACAGTTGCCCAGTTGCGTCAATGGTTGCGTGACTGGGTGTGCACCACGACCGGGCTGGATGCCTCCGAGATCAGCGACGATAAGCCGATGCAGTCGTTTGGCTTGTCGTCGCGGGATGCGGTGGTGCTGTCTGGTGAGCTTGAAAACCTGCTGGATGTTCAGTTGGATGCGACTATCGCCTATGAGTATCCGACGATTGCGGCTTTAGCCCAGCGTTTGGTTGATGGTCCAGCCGAGGGCGGGGTGGGGTCGTCTGCTGCTGCGGATAGTATCCGTGCGTACGCCAGTGGTTCCGCGGACGCCAGCGATCATGACGTCGCGATTGTTGGTCTGTCGGCGCGTTTCCCGGGCGCAGCAGATGCTGAGGCAATGTGGAAGCTACTGGTAGAGGGTCGGTCCGCTACTGGTGAGCTGCCGCTTGGCCGTTGGTCGGAGTACGCCAGCGATGAGGTGATGGCTGCGAAGATGCAGCAGGTCAACACCACTGGCGGTTATTTGGATGATATTGCCAGCTTCGATGCGGAGTTTTTCGGTTTGTCGCCGTTGGAGGCAGCCAATACGGATCCGCAGCAGCGCATCATGATGGAGCTTGCGTGGGAGGCGTTGGAAGACGCACATATTCCCGCTAATGAGCTACGGGGCGGCAATGTTGGCGTGGTTATCGGTTCCACCAACAATGACTATGGGGTGATGATCGCTTCGGATCCTGCGGAGGCGCATCCTTATGCGCTGACGGGTAATTCCAGTGCGGTGATCCCCAACCGTATTTCTTATGCTTTTGATTTCCGCGGCCCGTCGATCAGCGTTGACACTGCGTGTTCTTCGTCGTTGGTGGCGGTGCACCAGGCGGTTCGTGCGTTGCGTGCGGGCGAAGCGGACGTCATGCTTGCCGGCGGCGTCAATATTATGGCTTCGCCGTTTGTTTCCACTGCTTTCGGTGAGCTCGGCGTGATTAGTCCGAGTGGTGCGATCAAAGCGTTTTCCGAGGATGCGGATGGTTTTGTCCGTTCCGATGGCGCCGGTTTGGTGGTGCTCAAGCGCGTGAAGGACGCCGTTGCGGATGGCGACACGATTTATGCCGTTATCAAGGGTACGGCTGTGAATTCCGATGGCCGATCCAATGGTTTGACCGCGCCGAATCCGGATGCGCAGGTGGCTGTGTTGCAGCGCGCTTACGCGGACGCTGGCATTGAGCCGAGCCAGGTTGATTATGTGGAGGCCCACGGCACCGGCACTATTTTGGGTGATCCGATTGAGGCTACTGCGCTGGGTGCGGTGTTGGGTCGCGGGCGCGACGCGGATAAGCCGCTGTTGCTGGGCAGCGCCAAGACGAACTTTGGGCACTCCGAGTCCGCTGCGGGTGCTGCTGGTTTGATCAAGGTTGTGCAGGGTATGCGCAATGGGACGATCGCCCCGTCGCTGCACTTCGCGGGGCCGAACCCGTACATTGATTTCGATGCTGAGCATCTGGAGGTTGTTGAGGATCCTCGTGAGTGGCCGAGCTATTCTGGTCGCGCGGTTGCGGGTGTGAGTGGTTTCGGTTTTGGCGGAACCAACGCGCATGCCGTGGTCAGCGAGTTTGTGGCTACGGATTATCCCGAGTTGGCGGACCCCGATGAGGCTCCCGCTTTGCTGCTGGGTGCTGATGATCCGACCCCGTTGGTTGTGTCGGGTTTGTTGCCTTCGCGTCGCCGTACTGCTGCAGCTGATCTTGCGCAGTTTATTGATGACGCCGCGATTGATGACGTCGCGGGTCTGCGTGCCGTTGCGCGTTCGACTGCTCGGCGTAACCATGGTCGTTCCCGTGCGGCCGTGTTGGCTGCGAATGCTGAGGACGCAATCAAGCGGTTGAACATCGTGGCTGAGGGTAAGAAATCCCCAGGTATTGAGGTTGCGGACTCTCCCGAACAGGCCGGTCCGGTGTTTGTGTACTCGGGGTTCGGTTCTCAGCATCGCAAGATGGCGAAGGACTTGATGGCGAGCTCGCCTGTGTTCGCCGAGCGTATGCGCCAGCTTGATGAGATTGTGGATTTCGAATCCGGTTGGTCGGTGTGCGAGATCATCGCCGATGACGAGCAGACGTACAACACGGAGACTGCACAGGTTGCTATCACGGCCATCCAGATCGCTCTGACGGATCTGCTGGCGCACCTGGGTGCCCGCCCGGCTGCTGTGATGGGCATGTCCATGGGTGAGATTGCTGCCGCTTACGCAGCCGGTGGTTTGAGCGCTGAGGACGCGATGCGTGTGGCTTGCCACCGCAGCCGCCTGATGGGGGAGGGCGAGCAGTCCCTTCCCGAGGATCAGCTGGGTGCCATGGCAGTGGTGGAGTTCAGCGTCGACGACCTCGATGCCTTCATCGCCGACAACCAGGAGTTCGAAGGTATCGAACCAGCTGTCTATGCAGGCCCCGGCATGACGACCGTTGGCGGCCCGCGCGAGAAGGTTATTGCGCTGGTTGAACACCTGGAAGCTCAGGAAAAGTTCGCCCGCCTGCTCAACGTCAAGGGCGCCGGCCACACCAGTGCCGTCGAACCCCTGTTGGGCGAACTGGCAGCAGAAACAGCGGACATCACCCCGATGCCGCTGCACACACCACTGTTCAGCTCAGTCGACCGCGGTGTCACCTATCAGCCCGGCCAGGTTATTCACGACTCCGAATACTGGACGCGCTGCACCCGCGGCCGCGTCTGGTTCCTGGATGCCACCCAGGAGGCCTTCGCAGCTGGCCACATGATGCTTGTTGAAATCAGCCCCAACCCGGTGGCATTGATGGGCATGATGAACACCGCTTTTGCCTCCGGCAAGCCCGACGCGCAGCTGACGTTCGCGCTGAAACGCAAGGTGCCCGCGACGTCATCACTGTTGGAGCTCCTGGCCAAACTGTACGCTGCCGGCCAACCCATCCGCTTCGATCGGGTGCTGGGTGACGGCAAGCGCGTCAGCGCGCCGGGTATGCGGTGGAAGCACCAGCGCTATTGGACGGCGGCCCGCCCGACCTCCACCCAGCGCACCGACCTTCCGGGTAGCCGCGTGAACTTGCCTGATGGTGCGGTGGCGTACTCCATCGTCGCTGACATGGTGCCCAGCGCTTTGGCGTTGATCGAGACTGCAGCGGAGGACGCGCTGCCGGGGTCGTCTGTCTTGGCGTCTGAGGAGCACGCGAGCCTGCCGACGTCTGGTGACATTACGACCGTGGTCAATCGTCATATTGGTGGCGCGGTGATCAAGGTTTACCGCGTGATGGGCGACAAGACCGTCCTGCTGGCCGAGGGTTTTGCTGCAGCCGGGCTACCTGGTTTTGGTGAGACGGCGGGCGTGGTCGCTGGGGCTGCCACAGACGATGGCGCTGCTGCGGCGTTTGCACCCACCGGTGGCATGCCGCTGGCCGCAGAGGTCGCAGAAGAGGCCGACGATTCCATGCGTTGGGACCCGGCCTCTGGCGAATCGGTGGAGGATCGCATGCGTGCGATCGTCTCCGAATCCATGGGTTACGACGTCGACGATCTACCCGGTGAGCTCCCGCTGATCGACCTAGGCCTCGACTCGCTGATGGGCATGCGCATTAAAAACCGCATCGAGCATGACTTCGCAATTCCGCCGCTGCAAGTGCAGGCGCTGCGTGATGCCTCTGTCGCAGACGTCGTGAAACTGGTGGAGGACCTCGTCGCCGGCCGCACATCTAGTGATGACGTCGCGACGGTTACTGCCCCAGAACCCTCCGCTGCGGACGGTGGCGACAGCTCCGAGGAGCCGCCGGTGGCTGCAACCCAGGCAACTGGCGTGGGTGTTGCACCCCGTGATGCATCCGAACGCCTCGTGTTTGCGACCTGGGCGACCATGACGGGCAAGGCGGCAGCCGGCGTCACCAGTGAATTGCCTGAGGTAGACGACGCCACCGCAACTAAGATCGCCGAGCGTCTCACCGAACGCGGCGGGGTAGAGATCACCGCGCAGCAGGTGCGTGAAGCTGGGGCGTTGGAGGACCTCGCCAACATCGTGCGTGAAGGCCTCGAAACCGAGGTAGAGGGCAACATCCGCGTGCTGCGGGCTAGGCCAGAAGGCTCCACCAAGCCGGCCGTGTTCATGTTCCACCCCGCCGGTGGCTCCTCTGTGGTCTACCAGCCGCTGATGCGTCGCCTACCCGAAGACATCCCCGTCTATGGGGTTGAGCGCCTGGAAGGGCCGCTGCCCGAGCGCGCTGCCGCATACTTGGATGAAATCAAGCAGTACTCGGACGGATTGCCTGTCGTGCTGGGTGGTTGGTCCTTCGGTGGCGCCATCGCCTACGAGGTAGCCCACCAACTGGCACAACCCGGGGCGCCGGAGGTCGAGGTGGCGCACATCGTGCTGCTTGACACCGTCCAGCCCTCCGAGCAGGTTCCCGACACGTTGGAAGAAACCAAGGCCCGGTGGGAACGCTACTCGGCCTTCGCGAAGAAGACCTACGGCCTGGACTTCCCCGTGCCCTACGAACTGTTAGAGACCGCCGGTGAGGACGCCATGCTGCAGATGATGGCGGACTTCCTCGCAACCACCGACGCCTCCGAACACGGGCTTAGCGCCGGCGTACTCGAACACCAACGCGCATCCTTCGTCGACAACCGCATCCTCGACAAAGTCGATCTTGCGCAATGGGCCGACGTGAAGGTGCCCGTGTTGCTGTTCCGCGCGGAACGTATGCACGATGGCGCCATCGAACTGGAACCCAGGTATGCCAAGATTGACCTAGACGGTGGATGGTCGGCTATCGTTGACGAGTTAGACATCATCCAGCTCCGCGGCGACCACCTGGCAGTCGTCGACGAGCCAGAGATCGCCAAGGTTGCGGCTCGCCTGGCGCAAGCAATCGGCGAATAAGCCCCCACCGGGTGTAAAACCTAAAACATGTGGATGACACATGACCACGATTTGTTAAGAGAGGCAGTAAGGCACAGTGAGTAGCACTACGGCAGAAAAGCTTGCTGACCTGCGCGCACGCCTAGAGCAAGCGCAGGACCCCGGCAGCGAGCGAGCACGCGAAAAGCGTGACGCCGCGGGACTAACCTCGCCACGCCAACGCATCAACCGCCTGCTCGACAAAGGCTCCTTCGTCGAAGTCGGAGCCCTCGGCCGCACCCCCGACGAACCCGACGCCCCCTACGGTGACGGCGTCGTCACCGGCTACGGTCGCATCGGCGGACGCCCCGTCGCCGTCTACGCCCACGACAAAACCGTCTACGGCGGATCCGTCGGCGTCACCTTCGGCCGCAAAGTCTGCGAAATCATGGACATGGCCATCAAAATCGGCTGCCCCGTCATCGGCATCCAAGACTCCGGCGGAGCCCGCATCCAAGACGCCGTCACCTCCCTGGCAATGTACTCCGAAATCGCCCGCCGCCAACTACCCCTGTCCGGCCGCAGCCCCCAAATCTCCATCATGCTGGGCAAATGCGCCGGCGGAGCCGTCTACGCGCCCGTCACCACAGACTTCGTCATCGCCGTCGAAGGCCGCGCAGAAATGTACGTCACCGGCCCCGACGTCATCAAAGAAGTCACCGGAGAAGTCATCACCTCTGCAGAACTCGGCGGCGCCCTCCAACAAGCCCACAACGGTAACGTCTCCTACGTCGCCACCGACGAAGAAGACGCCTTCAACTACGTCCACGACCTACTCGACCACCTACCACTCACCTGCCACGAACCCGGCCCCCAATTCTGGGCCCCCAGCGACGACGCCGTCTCCGCCGACGAAGCACTCGACAGCTTCATGCCCGACGACACCAACGCCGGCTACGACATGCACGACCTCCTCGGCAAACTCTTCGACGACGACAACTTCCTCGAAATCCAAGGCGAATTCGCCCAAAACATGATCACCGGATTCGCCCGAATCGATGGCAAATCAGTTGGCGTCATCGCCAACCAACCCCTCGTCTACGCAGGCTGCATCGACGCCGACGCCGCAGATAAAGCCTCCCGCTTCATCCGCATCTGCGACGCCTACAACATCCCCCTCCTCTTCGTCGTCGACACCCCCGGCTATCTCCCCGGCGTCGACCAAGAAAAACAAGGCCTCATCCACCGCGGCGCCAAACTAGGCTTCGCCGTCGTCGAAGCCACCGTCCCCAAAGTCTCCCTCATCGTCCGCAAAGCCTACGGCGGAGCCTACGCAGTCATGGGATCCAAAAACCTCACCGGCGACATCAACCTCGCATGGCCCACCGCACAAGTCGCCGTCATGGGAGCCGCAGCAGCAGTCGTCATGATCCAAGGACGCCAACTCGCAGCCGCACCACCCGAGCAACGCGACTACCTCAAAAAAATCTTCATGGACTTCTACGACGAAAACATGACGAGCCCCTACGTCGCAGCAGAACGCGGATACATCGATGCAATGATCGCACCCAGCGAAACCCGCATCGCCCTCCGCCAAGCCTTCCGCCAACTCGAAACCAAACAAGAAGAAACCCTCGCCAAAAAGCACACCATCATGCCCATGTAGGGGGTGGTGGGGGCTGATGTAGTCGCTGTTCACTTGGCTTCGACGGCGTCATCGCTGTGCTCACGCCCCTAGTGCCAATCATGACAGTGAAATTAGCCTCCGCGGAGGTGGCTGCCTAAAACTGCGCCTTAGTGCCGAGCCTGCCTGCCTGCCTGCCTGCTGCGTCGGCGATGCGGCCGTGCGCTAGTGGAGGCCAAAAAGATGAAATAGTTCACAATATTATGGATTCTATGGTATGGGACATTATTGTTCGCTAGGCTGCTTTTCAAGCAAAACTAATTAGCTGTCTTGGAGGTTCCACTGCCCGTCCCACCACGGGTCTGGAATCCCAACGGTTTGAGCATCATAGGGTTATTGCCCCAGGGTGGGCGGCGCAGAATTATGCGGATACACCACTCAAAAGGACTTGACCGATGCTGATGCTACGGGCGCTTATATCGTTGAATCCTTAAGTGTCATTGACAGGCATACTGGAGATGAAGTCGACCGGGTGAGGTTACCTAAGCCAGAGTCTGAAAAGTACTTTCGGCAGTATACTTCTATCGCGTTCGCGCCTGAAGGGTTCTAGTCTTTGCTGGTCAGGGTGAGCAGCAGTCTCCAGCCGAAGAGCAGCAGCGCACTCATCACGGTAGCCACGATGACGAAGCTCCAATGCGGAACCCGGCCGTTATACAACGCCCATTCGACGAGCCCCACCACCACGGCGAGCGCCCACACCCACACACCTTGAGTGAAAAGAGGCAACCGTCCACGGCTGCGCTGCAGCCCGTGGACCACCAGCCATCCCAACAACACGCCGGTGCCAAACTGAGAGACCGTGTGCAGCCACTCTTCGAAAGACAGGCTATGGTGCGCCATGTGGGCCAACAGAGAAAAAGCACCGATTGCCATCAGGTCGGCAAGGAGTCCCGGTAAGCCGCCGGTGCCCTGGCGTTCAGAAAGTTTCATAACGCCCAAGATAACAGCTATCCCTCGGCTAGCTGTTCCCGCACCGAATCCGCTAACTTATCCTTCGTCGCCGCATACACAATCCACCCAATGCCGGTCACCATGAAAAACGTAATCAGGCGATAAATCAACACCGTGCCCAACGCATCCATACCCGTCATCCCCACAGCCACCAGTGTGCCCGTCATCGCCGTCTCCACCGGCCCCAAACCCCCCGGTGTCGCCTGCACCGCCCCCGCAATTTTCGCCGTCACGAAAGCCAAAATCACCCCAGTGACAGCAGGCCCCGTCGTCGGCCCCTCAACCGCATGCACCACCGCATACCCCGTCACCGCCCACATGCACGCCCACAGCACCACAATGTCGAAAACCCAGTTGCCCAGGGACAACGCCGACACCCACACGAAACGCGGGGCAGTCAGCTTCACCGACTTCAAGCGATCCAATTGCAGCTCGGCCAGCTCCGCCCAGGCGGGTTTGCCGACGATAGCGCAGACCCAACGCGCAGCGGGAAGCAGCACATCCGGGTGCTGAATCAACCAAAACACACTGCCCGCCGCCAACAGCGGCACAATTATTGACGCCGGGGGGATTGACGCCCCAAGAAACAACACGCCGATCACGCCGAGGGTGAGCAGCCACATCGTGGACATCAACCCAGACAGGACGATCTGCCAGGAGCACACCAGGTTGGTCGCCCCCCAGGATTTCATGGTGCGGAAAGAATACAGAGCGGCAAAGGCCTGCCCCGCAGGCAGCGTTGACGACCAAGAGTTGGCAATGAAAGTCAACCGCAGTGTCGAACCATGCCCGGTATGTGTGCCCCCCGCGGTCAGCAAACTACGAAGAACCTCCGCCATACACACCATCGCCAGCAGCGCCGCAGCCACCGCCACCAACAGAGGCCCAACCTCGGCGCTGAGCGCTCGCGCAAAGGACTGCTTCAGCGCATCCCAGTGCCGGTAACCACCCCAGACGAGCAACAGCAGCAGCACGGCGCTGAAGATCTTCTGGCGAGTACCGAACGTGGGCTTCATGGAACTACTCCCTTTAGGACTCTTCCTGCAGGCGCTTAACCAGCTGATCAAACGGGATCAGGTCCGGGTCATCAGTCGTAGTTCTACCACTACGCACCGGCCGAGTATCGACCTGCACATCATCCACAGTCGGCTCCGTGGAAACCTGAAGCGACGCGGCGTCAACGCTAGAACCATGCCCGAAACCACCGATGGCAGTCAGCCACCTGGGCCCCCACCAGTTATCCTCACGCAGCAAATGCATCACCGCAGGCACGAGCAACATGCGGATCACCGTCGCATCCAACAACAGCGCAGCGATCATGCCGAAGGCGATGTACTTCATCATCACGATCTCAGAGAAACCGAACGCGCCACACACCACGATCATGATCACAGCCGCCGCCGTAATGATCGACCCAGTGTGGGCGGTACCGTACACAATCGCATCATCCGTGGACTTACCCTTGCCACGCGCCTCCACCATGCGGGAGACCAAAAAGACCTCATAGTCGGTGGACAAGCCGTAAATGATGGCCATGATCAGCACCAACACGGGGCTCATCAGCGGGCCCGGCGTGAAACCAAACAGCGAAGCCCCAACACCATCAACGAACATCAACGTCAACACGCCCAGCGTGGCGCCCATACCCAGGATCGTCATGATCACAGCCTTCGCAGGCAGAATCACCGAACTGAACACCAGCGACATCAAAATGAACGTCGCAGCGACAATGTAGAGCGCCATCCACGGAAGCTTCTTAAACAGGGCCTCAATGGATTCCACCTCCAAAGCGGGGCTGCCGCCGATGAACACCTCCGCGCCCTCCGGCACCTCAATGGCACGCAGCTGATCAACCACCGCGGCGTTATCACCCCGATCTGCGATGCCCGCCGACAGCACTGTGGTGCCATCCTTCGTCGGCTGGCTAGGGGAGAAACGTCCGGTCAGACCCTCCACCTGGTTAGCCTGCTTAATGATGCTGCTCAAACCACGATTATCCGCGTCGGTCACCACCAACTTGATCGGCTCGGTGCGGTACTCCGGGAAATTCTCATCGAAGGTCTGCTGCGCGACACGCACCTTCTGCTGCGGCGGCAGATAGGTTTCGTTAATACCGCCGAATTTCACCCCAGCAAGCGGCAGCGTCAACGCCAACAGCGCACCCACCAAAGCAACCGTCACCCACACCGAATGCTTAATCGCCCAGGCAGGAATCGCCGCCCACAGGCGGCTCGTGCCCGGCTGCACCAGATCGGCAGTGTCTGTGGTGTCTGCGCTGTTTGTGGCTTGAGCTTTACGGCGCCACGGCATCGACCACATGTCCACCCGGCGGCCCAACAGGCCAAAAATTGACGGCAGCACAGCGATCGACAACGCCGCCGCCAACCCCACCGCACTAATCGCGCCATAAGCCACCGACTTCAAAAACGCCTGCGGGAAAATCAACAATCCCGACAGAGCAACCGCCACCATCGCAGCGGAGAACACCACCGTCTTACCCGCTGTCGCGGTTGCATTAACCACGGCATCCTCCACTGAGGAGCCGGCGTCCAACTCTTCGCGGAAACGGCTGACCATAAACAGGCCGTAGTCGATCGCCAAGCCCAGGCCCAATAGCGTCACCACGGACTGTGCGAACACATTCACCTGGGTAAACCCGGCCAAAATTGCGAGCACACCCAAGGAACCAAGAATGGACAGCACACCCACGATCAATGGCATCGCCGCAGCAACAACCGAAGCGAACACCAGCAACAGCAACACAGCCACTGCGGGCAGCGCGTAAACCTCCGCGCGGGAAATATCGCCGGCCATCCCATCATCCAACGCGTCAGCAATCGCCGTCTGGCCCGCAACTGAGACCTCCAGCCCATCAACCTCGGCAGGGATATCGCCCTCGATCGCCCGGAAATTCTTCAACACATCTTCGCCGTCACCCGCCAAACCGACAGCCGCGAACGCCAAAGTTTTATCCGCATTGAGCAAATTCGGATTGCGCTTTTCAAAGTACGAATTGATGTGTGAAATCTCGGACGGGTGGGCATCCTTAAACGCCGTCAGTTGCTTGTTGACGTCGCGCGCCACGGCGTCATCAGTCAAAGCATCGGGGGATCCCTTAAACATGAGGATGACGTCACCGTTGTTATCGCGGCCGAACACCTCTTGCTCGATTGCTGCTGCACGGGTTGATGAGGAGTTTGGATCATCCCAGCCCTCCTGGCTCATGCGAGCGCCCAGCTGAGTACCCCAGATCAGGTAAATACCCGCGATCAGCGCGACAATTGCCAAGGGCAGCACCCGGCGATACTTAAAGGCAAAGTGGCCCCAACGAACAAACACGGCTTAATCGAACTCCTTAAAAGCGGCGGCGAAACTTCAACGAACTACAGCGAACTCAATGGGCGGAATGGCTGCAACCAAGCACCACCCTCAGGCAAGGAATCCAAGCTTACGCGGGGCAGAGGCTCACGGAAGACACCCGGGATGTCCTCCAGATCACAAAACTCGTAGCGATCGTCGGTGACAGCCCACGAGACGTGCTCCTGGAAACCCACTACGCACACATGGACGCCATCGTCTACCAGGCGGTCCAGGGTGGGTTTGAAATTTTGCCCGTCGGCACTTGCAACAAACACCGAACGCAAAACACCCTGGTTATGGCGGGCATCGATGTGGTTCAGCATGTCGGGATCCACATCAGAATCGTCCGTCAATTTTGGCTTCGCGAACACCGCAAAACCAACATTGCGCAATGCTTCAACCCAGGAGCGAATCCCATCGGCAGCACCGGGTGTGACATTGGTAAACACCGTCGCCTCGGGGGAGATGGGCACATCCAGGTCCTCCGAGAGTTCCTCGCTGCGCTCCAACAACCAGCGGCCCACAGCGTCAAAGCGTGGCCTGTAATTGGCCGACGGGCGGCCTCCAAGGATGGAGCCCAAGCCCATGTCGATATTCGGGGCATCCCAAATCAACAGGGCAATGTCATTCGAGGGGGCAGGGTAGGTATCGAAACTCATTGAAGCCCCTTAACGCTTGCGCCACAGGTACTCGCGGATCGTGTGGTCCTTGTCGAGGCCCTTGCCCTCGAACTTGGTGATCACCTGACGATCCGTCAACTGTGGACATTCCGGCCACGGCCAGCCCAAAAATTCTAACTGCGGTTCAACGTTGACGAGCTCGTCAATCCACTCGGCATAGCCCGCGTGGTCGGTGGCCACATGCAAGACGCCGCCCTTCTTCAGGCGGGATGCAATGAGGTTCAGCGGTCCCGACTGAATAATCCGGCGCTTATGGTGGCGGGCCTTGGGCCACGGGTCGGGGAAGAAAATCCGGATCCCGTCCAAGGACTCAGGAGCGAACATGCGTGCCAGCACCTCCACACCGTCGCCCTTAACCATCCGGATATTCGAGATATCGCCCCGGACAATCGAGCCCAGCAGCTTCGCCAAACCAGGCTTATACAGCTCGACGGCGACCACATTCGTGTCGGCCTCCACGGGAGCCATGGCTGCGGTGGATGTGCCGGTGCCCGAACCGATCTCCACAATCAAGGGAGCCTGCCGACCGAACCACTCCGCGGCGTCAATAATCGAAGAATCCTCCGACAGTTCCTTGCCGAAGATCGGCCAGTTGTCCTCCCAGGTTTTTTCCTGGTTATCGGTGAGGGTGCCTCGGCGAAAGCTCACTGCGCCGAGGCGTGGGTAATCCAGGTCGTCGCCGAAGTCCGTTTGGGGTGGGCGATTGCCCGAAGGGCGCGGATCGACATGGGGGGCTGGTTTGTTAGCGTGTGTAGACATCCCCCTCATTCTGCCTGCGCTGCGGGCTTATATCAATAGGGGAGTGTGGGCGCTCAGCGGAAAGTTCAATGCGTTGAAAAACCGGGGGCGCGTTGTGATTGTTCGGAGCGGCGCAGCACCCCCGTATCGGGGGTGATAAAACGAAAAACTAGGCCAAAAACATGTCGCACATAGTAGAAAGTGCACAGGTCATAGGACTGTGTGAACAGTGTCTCAAAAAAGGCCATGCGGGTGCTGTAGAGAAGCGATTACCCTTTTAAACGTTGAGAACCAACTATGTCAGGAGAAGCGATGTCCGCTGTCACCATCCCCGGCCTCAAAGGCCAAGCCCCCACAAACAACGTCGAACTGCTCACCTGGATCGCTGAAGCAGTCGAACTGCTGCAGCCCGACGAAGTCGTATTCACTGACGGTTCCCAGGAAGAAGCCGACCGCCTCGCAGAAGAGCTCATCGAGGCCGGCACCCTCATCCGACTGAACCCAGAAAAGCGACCCAACAGCTTCCTCGCGCGCTCCAACCCCGATGACGTCGCCCGTGTCGAATCCCGCACCTTCATCTGCTCCGAGACCGAAGAAGGCGCCGGCCCCACCAACAACTGGGTCGACCCGGTCAAGATGAAGGCCGAGATGACCGAGCACTACCGCGGCGCAATGAAGGGCCGCACCATGTACGTGGTTCCCTTCTGCATGGGCCCCATCGACGCCGAAAGCCCCAAGCTCGGCGTTCAGCTCACCGACTCCGCGTACGTTGTACTCTCCATGCGCATCATGACCCGCATGGGCAAGGCCGCACTGGACAAGATCGGTGACCACGGCGACTTCGTCCGCGCACTCCACTCCGTCGGCGCACCCCTGGCCGAAGGCGAAAAGGACGTCGCGTGGCCCTGCAACGAAACCAAGTACATTACCCAGTTCCCCGAAACCCGTGAGATCTGGTCCTTCGGCTCCGGCTACGGCGGAAACGCCATCCTCGCTAAGAAGTGCTACGCGCTGCGTATCGCCTCCGTCATGGCTCGCGACGAAGGCTGGATGGCAGAGCACATGCTCATCCTCAAGCTCACCAGCCCCGAAGGCAAGGCCTACAACATCGCCGCAGCATTCCCCTCTGCTTGTGGCAAGACCAACCTGGCCATGATCGAGCCCACCATCGAGGGCTGGAAGGCAGAGGTCGTCGGTGACGACATCGCCTGGATGCACTTCGGTGAAGACGGCCGCCTCTGGGCGATCAACCCCGAAAACGGCTTCTTCGGTGTCGCACCCGGCACCAACTACGCCTCCAACCCCAACGCCATGAAGACCATGGAACCGGGCAACACCATCTTCACTAACGTTGCACTCACTGACGACGGTGACGTCTGGTGGGAAGGCCTCGAAGGCAAGCCGGAGCACCTCATCGACTGGCTCGGCCGCGACTGGACCTCCGACTCCGAGTCCTTGTCCAGCCACCCGAACTCCCGCTACTGCGTGCCGCTCGAGCAGTGCCCCGTCGCAACCCCGGACTTCAACGACCCCAAGGGTGTGCCGATCGACGCCATCCTCTTCGGTGGACGCCGCCCCGACACCATCCCGCTGGTCACCCAGGCATACGACTGGAACCACGCCACCATGATCGGTGCCCTCCTGGCATCCGGTCAGACTGCAGCAGCAGAAGGCCCCGTCGGCTCCCTGCGTCACGACCCCATGGCCATGCTGCCCTTCATTGGTTACAACGCCGGTGACTACCTGCAGCACTGGATCAACATGGGCAAGAAGGGCGGCGACAAGATGCCCGCCGTCTTCCTCGTCAACTGGTTCCGCCGCGGCGACGACGGTCGCTTCCTCTGGCCCGGCTTCGGTGAGAACAGTCGCGTCCTCAAGTGGATCGTCGACCGCATCGAAGGCAAGGTCGACGCCCGCGAAACCGTCGCAGGCCACACCGCCAACGTCGAAGACCTCGACCTCGATGGCCTCGACATCAACGTCGACGATGTGCGCGAAGCACTGCGTGCACACCCCTCCGAATGGGCTGGCGACATCGACGACAACGAGGCATGGCTCAAGAAGCTCGGCCCCAAGGTTCCGAGTGAAGTGTGGGATCAGTTCGAAGCGCTCAAGCAGCGCATTCGTAACGCAACCAAGTAAGATTAATTAGCGTCAGGTCAAGATAGGCGGGTAATGGTTCAATTGAGCCGTTACCCGCCTTTCTTTTTCACCACAATTACCAGGTTGCTGGTCAAGAATTCCCGCAGGATCGGCACGCGGACAACCCACCACGCCCACCACGGATGGTAGCGCGGAAAAAACACTGCCCCCTGCCGCCGACCCCACCGCAACCCCTGTGCACAGGACACCGCGAACAGGGACTCACCAAACACATTCTTCGGGCGCCGGCCGTGCACACGTTCATAACGACGTCGCGCAAAATCACCGCCCACATAATGCGGCCACAGGCCTGTTTCGTGGCCACCAAAAGGGCCTAGCCACACTGTGTAACTCAACACCATCACCCCGCCCGGCTTCGTCACACGCAGCATCTCATCCGCCATCTGCCAGGGTTTGGTCACATGCTCCGCCACATTCGACGAGTACACAACATCAAAGCACTCGTCCCGAAACGGCAAGTCCATGCCGGAGCCCCGAACACTCGCCGGCACCGAAATCCCCGCAGCAGCCATCTCGCCAACATCCGGCTCTACCGTCACGTAGTCCATGCCGCGCGAAGCAAAAGCCCGATGGAAATACCCCGGACCACCCCCGACATCAAGCACTGCAACAGGTTCCCCCGATACCTCCATGTCGGCGGCGATAGCCACGATCAGTTCCGCGGTATCCTCCGCGAGTGGCCCGTAAAAACGTCCAGGATCCGACTGCTCGAAAGAGAAAGACCTTAACAAGCGCCACGAACGACGCAGCATCGCCACTGCTGCCACCCTGCCTAGCGGCGCGCACAATCGATCCGATACGAAAGTAAAAACCACACCAGGTAGCCTAACGCTTATGAAGGTGCTCATGTTGTGCTGGCGAGACAGCACCCACCCCCAAGGCGGCGGCAGTGAACGCTACCTCGAACGCGTCGCCGAATACCTCGCCGCACACGGACACCAGGTCACCTACCGCAGCGCGAAGCACCCAGGTGCACTCAGAAAGCAGCAACGCAACGGGGTTACGTACATCCGTGCGGGCGGCAAATTCGGCGTATACTTTCGCGCACAGTTAGCGATTGTGTTGCAGCGCTACCGCGACGTCGACGTCGTTATTGATACCCAAAACGGTGTCCCCTTCTTCGCCCGACTGTTCACAACAAAGCCGGTCATCCTGCTCACCCACCATTGTCACCGTGAACAATGGCCAGTCGCGGGCCCCGTACTGTCTCGTATCGGCTGGTGGTTAGAATCCGTTGTGTCGCCGCGGGTGCATCGCAGCACGACGATCGTCACCGTCTCACAGCCCAGCGCCGACGAACTCGCGCAACTCGGTGTTCCTAGCATCACGATTATCCGCAACGGTATCGATCCTGTCCCGGCCGCGCCGCAGGGGGTGGAAAAAAGTCATCCCCACAGGCTGGTCACCCTGTGCAGGTTGGTGCCGCATAAAGATATTGAACACGCACTCGATGTCCTCGCCGCGATCGACAGCACCCACCTCGATATCATTGGCAGTGGCTGGTGGGAAGACGAACTCAAAGCCTACGCAGTCGATCTGGGGGTTGACCATCGCGTCACTTTTCACGGCCACGTCAGCGAAACCCGCAAGCATCAACTTCTCGATGGTGCGGATATTCACCTGCTTCCAAGCCGCAAAGAGGGTTGGGGGTTGGCGGTCATTGAGGCGGCGCAGCATGGTGTGCCGACGGTCGGTTATCACAGTTCGCGTGGGCTTCAGGATTCCATCATCGACGGCACCACCGGCTTGCTGGTCGACAACAAGGCCCAGTTGATCACCAGTACCCGTTGTCTTCTTGATGACGCCGCGTTGCGTCACCGTCTCGGGGATGCTGCCCGCATCCGCGCGACCACGTTCAGTTGGGAAAAAACCGGGGAACAGTGGGAAAAGCTCCTCGAGAAAACGGTTGCTCCACCAACCGGTAGCTAATATCGCTGACCCACAAGGACAACACGATGGTCGCAAGCGTCACCACGAAGAAGTGGCCGGTGAACGGCGCTATGCCCAACACCGGGAAGACCAACGCCAGCACCGGTAGGTGCCAGAGAAACAGCGAGTAGCTGCGCAGCCCCACCCAACGCATGGGTCTCGAGGCCAGAAGCCCCCCTGGTGCGAGCGCAAACGGTGCGACTATGCACCAACCAAACACGGTGCCCAACACGATCCGCGCAACAAACTGAGTATGCGAGGGGTGCACCAAACCGTGCGGACCCACGATTGTGGCGGTAACCAATGCGGCCAAAGCTAGCCCCAACAACGGCCACCGTCTGCGTGCCACAGCCACCAACCACCGTGGGGGAGAAGCCTCAAGACGAGCCAGAATAATCCCAGCCATAAACCACGACGTAAACGCTGGGGGCATGATCTGCGGATTAGGCCCAAAAGGAACCCAATCCCAGCCCAAGCTCACACACGCCAGCGCAATCAACAGCCACGAAGGGACTCGGGAGGCAAAAGGCAACACCACGTACCACGCCACTTCCACGCACAGCGACCACAGGTGAGTAATGCCCGGCGCCAAGCCCACATAAATCTGCGTCAACGTCAGCGTCGACACGACCACCGACCACGGTTGGGGATAGATCGCGAAAGCAACCAAGACGCACAATAGGTAAGCAGGCATGATGCGGCGCACGCGTTTAATCGCATATTCCCCATACGGGCCGAAGCCGCCGCGCGACAGCACAAACGCACTCAGTACAAAAAAGACCGCCACGAACAAATCAAAACGCTCAGGCAGACGATGGCCGGTCTGAAAAGACGTATGTGTCAACAACACACCCATGCTCGCCACGGCGCGCAGCCCATCAAGGCTGGGGTTGTAAGGTGGTTTGTACACTGTATAAAAACTAGTCGAAAGGCGGACTGCATGGCGGCAACGGCGCCACAGCGCATCCTCGTGGGACTCGGGACCTTCCTCTTCGTCCTATCTATCCTCATCCCCACAGTCCTCGTCCCCCGCCTCCGCGTCATCCCCCTCGACGCCGGCGGCCGCACCGTCACCGAAGAAACCACAGCAACCCTCTTCGACGCCCGCGCCTTCGCCACCAACACCGCCCTCGACCAGTACAAAAACGACCCCGACTGCACAGCAGAAGGCGATCTGCCCACCAAATGCTTCATCGGCAACACCCCCGTCCAAGGCGTCCGTAACATCTCCACCGTCGAACCCTCCGACAAAAAGCTCGTCACCCTCCGAGCCGGCAACGTACTTATGCGCCTCGACAAAAACGAAGCCGAAGCACTCATCTCCGCCACCGTCGACACCGTCACCCTCGACCGCCGAAGCGCCTACCCCAAAGAAGACTCCACCTTCTATGCAGTCGCCCCCGACCTAGGCCTCGACGACTCCACCGGAGCCTTCCAACGCGAAGGCCTCCAATACCAATTCCCCTTCCACTCCGAACGCAAGTCCTACCCCTACTTCGACACCACAGCACAAACCGCCCACCCCATCGATTACCTGGACGATGAAACCCGACACGACGTCAACACCTACACATACACCCAAAAACTCGACGCAGTGAACATGTTTGACGCCATCCAAGGCGTCTTCACCCGCGACGGCAACGTCACAGACAAAGAAAAAGCAGCCCTCGCAGGACTACGCATGCGCAGCACCGCAGGACGCTGGTACAGCCCCTCAGAACTGCAAGAACGCGGCCTCAAACCAGACGACAACATCGTCATGACCCGCTACTACACCGTTGAACGCACCCTCAACGTCGAACCCACCACCGGCGTCATCGTCATGGGGCAAGAAAAACTCCACTACTTCTTCGCCTCCACCCCAGAAGAAGCCGACACCGTTGTACGCACCGGCGAAGTCAGCCCCTACCGCACCGCACTACGCGTCGACGCCCAATGGAACAGTGACACCCAAGACGCACAAACGAGCAAAGCTACCGAAGGCCGCACCAAACTTAAAGCGCTAGCCACCGCCCGATACATCAGCCTGCTGCTAGGCGTAGCAATGCTCCTCTGGGCGGCCTACAGCATCTACCGCAGCCGACGAACCACCAGCTAAAACCATGTGGGGATTCGCCTGGCGGGACTGGGTTGTCGTACCCCACCCAGCCCTAAGCCCCGACAACTTCGGAACCGGCGACCTCCCCGCACGCAACGCACCCCAAGACGGAGTACTCGCCCTCTGGGGAATCCTCGCACCCGCCCCGTGGCTGTGCCTCATACTCATGACGGTCGCGCTGCTCGCCGGAGCACGCGCAGCATGGCGCGGCCCCAACCCCGCACTGGCACTACTAGTCTTCATCTGCAACCCACTGGTCATCGAACGCCTCCTCCAAGGACACTGGTCCCTCGTCATCTGCATCTGGCTCCTACCAGCCATCGCACACAGCGCACTGAAACAGCACCCCAGCCTATGGGCCTACCTATGGCTCGCATCCATCACCCCCACCGGCTGCATACTCGCCGCACTCACCGCCTGGATCTGCCAAGGGCAACTCCGCAACTGGAGAACTCCACTAGCAGCCCTAGCTCTGTCCGCCCCCTGGCTCATCCCCACACTCATCAACCACCCCACCAGCCCACCCACCGACGCCTTCATCTTGCGCAGCCAAATCCACGCCCCAGCAGGCGAACTACTCACAGCCCTAGGCATGCGAGGCATCTGGAACACCGACGCCGTCGCCGCAGGACTCCCCATCGCCAGCGCACTGCTGACCATCATCATCCTCGCCCACCTTCGCCCCCGCGACGTCATCACCCGAAAACTCCTCCTACTCGCCGCCATCGGCATCGCAGCGGCACTCATCCCCGGGCCCTGGATCCTCCGCGACTCCACCAAAATGCTCGCCCTCGCAACACCACTACTCATCCACGGCGCACACACCATCACCAAGCACACCATGAAGATCGCCGCAGCCGCACTCGCCCTAGCCGGCACCTGGGGCGCACCCGCACAACTCACCGCACTCGCACCCATCGACTACCCACAGAGCTGGCAGCAACTCGCAACCCAAGCCCACGGAAGAGAAGTGCTCATCAAAGGCCCCAACGGGATCGTCACCTACCAACAACGCGTCGTCGTCGACCCACGAAGCAAAATACTCAACACCGTCCAATCCGGGGAACTCAGCGTCGACGGCCGCACCATCGACCCACCCACCCCCCGCTACCAATGGGCCCAACAAGCAGACGACCAACACCTACGCGACGCAGGCATCGGAGTCGTCATCGAGCGTGACGGCACAATCCGCGACCTCGGACCAACACCAACACCCACCCCAACACTCGGAATCGCACTCACATGCTGGTGGATACTTCTAGGAGCATCCAGTGCGCTCTACTGGAGATACGCAACTCGCCGGGCTGCACATCCTCAACCCACGAGCCCACATCACTCGTGATACGCACCCGCATAGGCGCATGGATGACCAGCGTCCGCTCCAACGACGCCTCCGGAACCATCACCCGCTGCAACAACACCGCCCGCGTCTGAACTGGAACATCGACCCGCACCGAACGATCTACATCAGCAAAACGCACATCCGCAACACCCACACCATCAACCCCCACCCGCACGCGATCACTGGGCCCAGGCACACGCACGCGCACCCGCTCGCCATCAGACACCAACCGACTCACACGCCCAGCATCAGACTCGAACCACACCACACCACGACCAGAAGCAACAAACTCCACCCAAGGAGCAACCACAGGCGCAGCATTACGCAACTCAATCCACGCCGGGCCCACAGGCT
This sequence comes from Corynebacterium argentoratense DSM 44202, assembly GCF_000590555.1. NCBI lineage: Bacteria > Bacillati > Actinomycetota > Actinomycetes > Mycobacteriales > Corynebacteriaceae > Corynebacterium > Corynebacterium argentoratense. The sequence goes on along the minus strand of NC_022198.1, from coordinate 1,906,886 downwards.
CCCACGCAGATTCCACATCACCATCAACTGCTGCCGTGTAGCCAGGCTGCGACGCACGCACCTCACCACGAACAACCGCAGGCACAGGATCCGCCACACTCGCATAATCCCGCGGAGAACCCCCAGTTAAAAACTCCGACGGGCGCCCGAGATCCCCAAAATCACGCCCCACCAACGCAGGCGTATCAGTCACAACATCCCCCGACGCCCCAGGAACACATCGCTGGCCATACAGTGCAGCCACCAACGCCACAGCCTCACCCGCACCCCGCATCGAGCAAGCCGGAAGGTCCACAGGATCCCCCAACACCGCGACGTCAACACGCCCAAAATGCTTCACAGGCACACCCGCGCGAACCAAACGCCGCGAAAGAGAATCCGAATCCGCCACCCACAACGACGGCTGCGCCACCGCAGACATATCCAGGTCATGACGCACCACAACCATGCCAAAACCCAACGCCCGCAACGCCCGCACCGCATCCACAGGCTCCACAGACTCGTCTCCCAACACAGCCATCACACCATCAAGCTGACGAATATCCTCCGACTCAACAATCGGAATAGCATCCCGAAGCACCCACGGAACACGCAACAACGGCTGAAAAGGATCATCACGAGTCCACCCCCAATCCTGCCGAGCAAACTGCGCCGCCGGAGTGATCAGCGTCGTGCCCACAGCATTGGCATTGATGTAATCCGCAGCCTCCTGGTAATAGCCCGGCACCCGCTCGTAAGCACCCAACGGGGCCAAACGCCCAGTCCACGCAGGAGAAACCGCCAACACAACCAACAACAGCACACCGCTACGCACAGCTGAATGAGCCCACCGGCTCAACCCGATGCCCACCCCAACACACAGCGGAATACGAACCAACAAATCAAACTTGTGCACGTTGCGAAAAGCCACCAACGGCCCATCCAACACCGACGGAACAAAACGCGAACCCACCAACAGTACAACCCCCACCACCAACATCAGCAGCCACGGAGAGCGCGCACGCACCAAACCGATCAACCCCACCACCGCCACCGCAGTAGTAATAAACACCCACTCCGATTGCACCGCCATCTCATGGGCCGCCGCGCGCTCCCACGACACAAAAGGCACCCAACTGGTCGCACCACGCAACACATTAAGCACGCTCATCGGGGCCGTCGTCACCGACGCCGACTCGATATAGTCCATAAACGGCGGGGCCACCTTCGCGAAACGGAACAGCGGCACCAACCACCACAGGCTGACCAACACAACCTCGCCGCCCCACAACACAACACGACGCCACGGAACCCACCCACGCACCACACCCCACACAGCCACCAACGCCGCAGGCACCAACGCAGCCACCGACGCCGCAGCATTCACCGCACCCAAACACCCCGCAGCAACAACCGAACCCCACAACGGCACAGCCCAACCGTCACCCCGACGAATGAACGCCAACAACACCCACGGCGCCACCATCATCGGCCACGTCTCCGAAGAGATCGCCCCCAACGTAGCAACTGTATGCGGCGACAACACATACGCAACAGAGGCCACCGAAGAACCAGTCAGCCGGAAAAACCCCACATACCCCACCGACAGCACCAGCCACCACCACAAGCGCTGCGCCACCCAATCAGGCAACGGATCCGCTAAAGCAAAAAACAACCCCTGCGGAAACACATACCCATACGCCTGATTCTGAACAGGAAAGACATCAAAAGCATGCTTCAGAAAATGCCACGGATCCGCAACCAAATCATGCTTAGTATCCGCAACAGTCAACCCCGGTGACTGAAGAAAACACAGCACCCCCAACAAGGGCACCGCAAGTGTCAGCGGCAGCCTATTGACGGCTGCCGTACTCGGCACTCCCAAGAAGCGCATCCTCGTTAGCAATCGGGCGATCATCAGGCAAAGAATTATCCGACGCCACCGAAGCGACACCGAACACCAACGCCACCGCCGCAGCAGCACCAACCACTGCGCTCGCCAAAATTACTCTCACAACACAACACCCTATCAGTCCAGCGGCGGCACAATAAACACAGGCAAACCCGCATTATTAATAACGTTGTCCGCAGTGCTCGACTGCCACAAGGACTTCAACCCCGTCACCGCACGCGTACCCGACACAATCACATCAGGCCGCAACTGATCCGCGGCGTCAACAATCGCAGACCAAATCGCCGTCGTCGACTCAACCAAATGCGCCTCCGCAGTAAGACCCAAAGACTCAGCCAACTCCACCCCCTCGCGGCACACAGACAAAGCCTCCGCCCGTGCAGGATCCTCCATCTCATCAACCGCATTCCACGACACCTGATGCAAACCCGTCGCACCAGCAGCCTTCGCTGCCTGACGATGCAACGGCTCCCACGCAGTCAGAATGAACACATGACGCGGCGTCAACAAACGCGCAGCATACTCAACGGCATGCCGGGCCTCATCCGACCCATCAAAAGCGACAAGCATCGTAGTAGCCACAGCACACTCCTTTAACGACAACACAAACTTGTTGCCTACCACCCTAAACTAGACTCAGTTCGAAAGGAGGTCGGCATGCGCAACACTACACAGCACAACGCGCTACGTGCAGCTATCGGCATCGCGGCAGCCGCCCTCGTCGCCACACCCATCACACTGAGCCTATCGACCCAGGACAACCAGCCCGCGACCACACCCATCACACACACCACGGCCGCACCGCCGGCACCGCCCGCGGCAGACATAAGCACCTACGAAGCCGCAGGCGTGCTGATGGTCGGCGTCAACAACTACGACGACGCACTGAACGTGCTCAACCAAGGCGCCGCAGGCATCTTCATCGGTTTTTGGACAGACCCAGCGCTCATTCAACAACTCCCGCAACTCAAAGAAGCCATCGGCCGGCCCTTCAAAGTCAGCATCGACGCCGAAGGGGGACGAGTCGTGCGCCAACCAGCACTGTTCGGCAACCTCCCCTCGCCACGGGTGATGGCAGCCACCATGACCCCGCAACAAGTCCAAAACACCGCCTACGACCTAGGCACACGTCTGCACAACGCCGGCATCAACGTCGACTTCGCCCCCGTCTTAGACCTCGACGCAGGAGACCCCAACGGAGCCATCGGCGACCGCAGCTTCTCCGACAACCCCACCATCGCTGCCACCTACGGTGCAGCCTTCGTCCAAGGCCTCGCCGACGCCGGAGTCCAGCCCGTACTCAAACACTTCCCAGGACACGGACACGCAAGCGGCGACAGTCACACCGGCGACGTCACCACCCCACCCCTAGACGCCCTGCTGCGCGAAGACCTCACCCCCTACGCCACCATCCTCCAACACTGCCAGCCTGCCATCATGTTCGGCCACCTCGATGTCCCAGGGCTAGGTGACCAACCGGCAACAATCAACCCCGCCGCCTACGAACTCCTACGCCGCGGAAACTACGGTGGACCACCGTTTACCGGCACCATCTACACCGATGACCTATCCGGCATGCGCGCGATCTCCGAACGCCTCCCCCTGCCAGAAGCTGCAGCACAAGCCATCATTGCGGGTGCTGACGTCGCGTTATGGATTGACTCGAGTCAACTTCCGGCCGCAGCGCAAGCACTCACCGATGCTGTCGACCGCGGCGAAATCACCGCGCAACAACTTCGCGACAAAGCCACCCGAGCACAAGCAGACGTTGGACTTAATTCCTGCAGCTCACTAAGGTAAACCCCTGTGAAGCGTTGGAAGGTCTACCCATTAAGCGCCCTGCTCGGCATCGGCATCGTCGGGGCCGCCGCATGGGGCATTGACGTCGCCGTCATGAAAGACCGCGTACCCCGCGGCACCACGGTCGCCGGGGTCAACATCGGTGGGATGAGCAAACCCCAAGCCGAAAAAATCCTCCAAGAACAACTACCTACCAGCGCCCCCATCACCGTCACAGCCGGAAACCTAACCGCAGAGTTCAATCCCGCGGCGTCAGGACTGAGCCTCGACCTTCCCGCAACAATCGAGCGTGCAGGAACCCCACGCCTCAACCCCGTAGCGCGCATCAGCAGCTTGTTTAACACCCACGAGGTGGGGGTCGTCAGCGTCGTCAACACCGCCACCTTCAACCCCGCAGTCACCCAACTGGCGCAACAACTGACCGCCGCACCAACCAACGCAGCACTCGACCTTGCCACCGGCCCCACCCAACCAGTCGACGGCCAACACGTAGACCAAGACGAACTCGCCGACAAACTCCAACGCGGCTGGCTCGCCCCCGTCACAATCGACGCAATCGTCGACCCGCCAGAAATCGGCGCCGACGCCCTCGCCGCAGCGCAAGCCATCGCAGACAAAGCAACCAGCAGCGACGTCATCGCCAAAGGCCGCGACGCCCAAGGCGTCATCACCCCCGGCCGCATGCAGGAAATACTGCACTTCATCCCCGAAGGCGGCCAACTGCGCCCCGACCTCGACGCCGAACGCGCCCGCGACATCCTCATGGAAGGCCTCGCCCTCAGCGAACGGCCCCTGAAAAACGCCACCTTCAAACTTGTCAGCGGCAAACCCACCGTCATCCCCAGCAGCGACGGCGTCAAAATTGAATGGAACCTCGAGGACCTCCCCAACCACATCATCGGGGACGCACCGCGAGAATTCGACGTCACCTACACTGACAAGCCCGCAACATACACCACCGAAATGGCCGAAAAAGCCACCTTTAACAACACCGTCGGAGAATTCACCACCGGAGGGTTCAGCTCCGCTTCAGGCGTGAACATTCGCCGCGTAGCCCAAATGGTGGACGGGGCGGTCGTCGCGCCGGGCGAGACGTTTAGCCTCAACGGCTACACGGGGCCGCGGGGTACCGCCCAAGGGTTCGTGGAGTCCGGCATTATCCTCAACGGCCGCGCAGACAAGGCCGTTGGCGGTGGAATCAGCCAGTTCGCCACCACCCTCTACAATGCTGCGTACTTTGCAGGGATGGATGACGTCGCGCACACTCCGCACAGCTACTACATCTCGCGCTACCCCGCGGGGCGCGAAGCAACCGTGTACGAAGGTGCCATTGACCTGCAGTTTAAGAACACGACCCTCAACCCGGTGATCATTCGGGCCTCGGCTAACGACAGCACGGTCACCGTGAGCCTGATCGGCACCAAGAGCGTCAACGTTCAGTCCATCCCCGGTGCGTGGACCAACCCGACCCAGCCGAATACCGTCGAAGTCCACGGACCAGACTGTAGCCCATCGTCTGGGGTGCCGGGCTTCACCACCACCGACACTCGGGTTGTGACAGGTCTTGATGGGCGCGAAATTTCACGCACCACCACGACGACCAAGTACGACCCCGCCCCCATCGTGAAGTGCGTGAACTAAAAACTTACAGTTGGCTGGACCGCTGGGCGTAGGTGAACCTGAAGGTGCGCACGGCAACCAACAGCCACGCTGACACCAAACCCACATAGCTGGCGTAGGCCATGACCAACAATGTGGCCGAGCCCGTGTGGATCGCCAGGCCCGTGATCCCGGTGACGCATGTGCCCACCGGGAAGGTGAACGACCACCAGGTCAAACTAAACGGAAGCCCCTCGAGCGCAGTTTTAATAGTTACTGACGCCGCGATGCACGCCCACAGTAGCGCAAAGCCTAACGTCGGCAGGCCGTAGACGAGTGCGAAAGCCTCGAAGGCCTTTGCCACAGTGTCACTGAGATACGTGAAATGCACCTGGTTCGCCAGGTTGTTCGTCGCAGTAATCGACTGGCCTAGGGGGCCCAAGATGATCCACAGTGTTGGGATCGCGCCGGCTGCGCCGACCTTGTGGTGGGCCAGCTTGTTCCACACAATCGTGATGATGACGATGGAAGCAAACAAACTGAGGCCGAACATCGCATAGCAAGCAAACAACAAAATCGTCGCCGCGCTACCCACATGCGGAACCAACAGTGCGCCCGTGGCCGAGGAGACCATCGGCGGGACCACAGGCATCAACCAACCAGCAAAAGCGCTGTCAGCATTCATCTCGTATCTAGTGAAGGTGAGGAAAGGAATCAACACCGCAGTGAATACGCCGAACGCGGTGCCCACAGACCACAACACGACGTCAATAATCACAGCAGTGTGCCCAAGGAAGGGTTCGCCCACCGTCAACGTACCAGCGCCGACAGTCAAGAAAGCCATAGCCGGAGCGCCATAAAAGTGCGCCATCAGGGGGTTAAGATGATGGGTGCGGGCGACGTCGCGATGCTGAATCCAGTGCAAAGCTGTCAACACGCACAGAACGACCAGCCACATGCTCGCCGCCAACCACACCACCACGCTAAAAGCACGCAACGCTGCGTTGTCGGTAGGAAGAGCAGCCGCGGCATTCGCCACGATGCCGGTGCCCATCACGCTGGCAAACCAGTTCGGAGTCAGGTTTTCTTTCACTCGGACAGTATGCTCCACCCGCGGGGCGAACATCGGTAGCAACACCCATAAAGTAAACCTAGATAGGACAGTGTTGTGAGTAATATTTATACAGTTCAGTGGCAATAAACGAAATAAGTGGAAGAAGACCCTCCGCTTATGTAGAGTAGGGATCCATGCAGACAACAACCGGACACGGGCCGTCCGCCGCCAACAACACAAGAACACACGGACGCACACCCACCAATGTCCCACCCGCAGTCACCGCACACGGCATCTCCGTCGTCGGCGACCAAGGTCCCGTCTACGGGCCACTCGACGTAGAAATCCCCGGCGAAGGGCTCACCGTCCTCTCCGGACGCGGAGGCAGCGGACGAACCGCACTAGCACTAACCATCTCCGGTCGCATGAAACCCAAAACCGGCACCCTCGAAGTACTCGGACACACAAAACCCAGCGAGATCCGCAAACACGTGGCAATCGCCGGAGTCGAAGACATCGACCAGCTGGACCGCGACGTCAAAATCAGCACCGTCTTCGGCGAACACCGAGCCTGGTCACGCCCATGGATCTCCGTGCGGAAACGCGCAACACAGGACTACTACGAGGAAATCTGCAGCCCCGTATTCGGAACCCGAAGCCTGCCGCCACTCGACGCATACGTCAGCCAAATCTGCAGCCTCGACCGAATCCTCATCCGCCTGGCGCTCGCCCTGCACCCCGCGAACCACAGCGAAATCGGCATGCTCATCATGGACGACCTCGACCAAGTCCACGAAACAGAAGACCGCCTGGTACTCATCAGCATCCTCAATCAACTCGCGCAAAAAATCCCCGTAGTAGTCAACGCCGTCAACCCACTACCACCAGACATCGCCGGCGACGCCACCGAAATCGAACTATTCACAGACGCCGCACACCTACAACCAGAAGAACACGGCCTCGAGCACCTTAAGGGAAAGAAATGATCTCCGGATTTAACCTAGGGACCGAACTCAAACGCTTCGGCCGCACAAAACTCGGACGCATCGCCATCGCCGCGATCATCCTCATGCCCCTGCTGTACTCGGCGCTGTACCTCTGGGCTTTCTGGAACCCCTTCGGCAACGTCAACAAACTACCCATCGCCTTCGTCAACGAAGACAAAGGCACCGTCGTCAAGGGTGAAAAACTCAACGCAGGTGACCAAATCGTCGACAACCTCAAAGGTAAAGACGAAATCCACTTCGACTTCGTGTCCAAACAGGACGCGTTGGACGGAGTCAAAGACGGCAAATACTACTTCGTTGTCGAGCTGACCCCAGATTTCTCCGAGGCAGTAGCCTCGCCGGCAGGCGACGAACCCCGCCAAGCCGTCATCAAAACCACCTACAACGACACCAACGGCTATCTCTCCACGATGATCGGTGAGAACGTCATGCGCACCATGCTGCCGGTGATCTCAGAAGAAATCGGTAGCCAAGCTATTGACAAGGTACTCGTTGGAATTCAGAGTGCCGGCACAGGCCTAACCCAGGCTGCCGATGGTGCAGGGAAACTCGCTGAAGGTGCAGGTGAATTGTCCCAGGGGCTCGACACCGCGACCGCCGGCGCAGACAAACTCGCCACCGGCGCAGGAACCGTAGACGAAAAACTCGGTGAACTCGGCGCCGGCGCGCACAAACTCGCCGATGGCACACAAACCCTCGCTGATGGCGTCGATAGCGCCACTGTGAAACTCCAGCAACTCACTACCGGCGTTGACCAGCTCAGTGGCGGCGTTGATGAACTCGGTGCTGGCGCAACGCAGATCAACAACGGTGTCCAACAGCTGAAGACCCAGCTTGACCAGGTCACCGCGACCCAGACAAATGCATCGGCACAGGTACGCCAGCTGGCCAACCAGCTGCGCGGAGTCGCCGGCACCGCAGACGCAGTGCGACAGCTCGACCAACTGGCCTACCAGCTCGACACGCAAGGCCTTGGCGCCAACGCTCCCGCAACCCAGCAAATCAACCAACTGGCGGGTGGGACAAGCCAACTGGCCTACCAGCTGTCAGACCCGAACGCACCATTTCGCAGCGGTTTCGATCAATTGCATTCCGGCACAGGTCAGCTCCCAGGCAAGCTTGGCGAGCTGCAATCAGGCATCACTCAACTCAATGACGGTGCCCACCAGCTAGCCCAAGGCACAGACAAACTGAAGGCAGAGGGCACTGTTCCGCTCGCGGAAGCAGCAACCAAACTGTCTGGTGGTTTGGGCAAGCTAGACGAAGGCGCCAAGAAACTCGACGACGGTGCAGGCACCCTGTCCACCAAGCTGCGGGAAGGATCCGAAGCCGTACCGCAGTGGAGCACCGCGCAACGCGAACACACCGCAAGCGTCCTCGGAGGACCTGTCGCTCTGCAGCAAACTAACGAAGCCGGAAACAACACCTTCGGTGGCGGCCTGGCCCCCTTCTTCTTCTCCCTGGCGCTGTTCATCGGCGGCATCATCATCTTCTTGTTGCTGCGCCCCATGCAGAACCGTGCTGTCGCCAGCGGTGTGGCCCCCTTGCGTGCGACACTGGACGGTCTTTTCCCCGCAGGCCTCATTTCGATTCTGCAGGCAACCGTCGTGGTGGCGGTGACCATTTTCGGCGTCGGGATGGATCCGAAGTACCCCATCGGATTGCTGTTGTTCGCTATGGCCGTGTCCATTATGTTCACTGCAGTTAACCAGATGCTTAACGTCGCGCTTGGCCCAGGACCAGGCAAGGTTGCCGCGATGTCACTGTTGATGTTCCAGATCCTGGCATCTGGTGGCCTCTACCCGGTGGAGACAGAGCCGAAGATCTTTGCTTGGCTGCACCCGATTAACCCAATGACCTACTCGGTTAATGGTTTCAGGCAATTGATGTACGGCAACGTTGATCACCGCTTGGCTCAAGCTTTGTTTGCCGTGGCCGTGATTACTGGGTTGGCGTTGTTCCTCACTGCACTGTGTGCTAGGAGGGACCGCATGTGGACGATGAAGCGTCTGCACCCTGCCATTAACCTTTAGGGGTGATGCGCAACCTGCCTGCGGTGTTTGAAAAAATCACTGCGGGCGGGGTATCGTCTTTTTGTCCGAGCGTTTGTAGTTACGGATTTGCCGATGTAGTTCAATGGTAGAACTCCTGCTTCCCAAGCAGGCGGCGCGGGTTCGATTCCCGTCATCGGCTCCAAACCCCTCTAGAACTGCAGTTTTAGAGGGCCTTTTCTTTGCTGTGGGATCTTAAACCGCAGGTCAGAGCATAAAAAGGCGTACCAAAAAATGTGGGCAAGAATGTGGGCACGCTAAAAAATAGCTGGCTAGAGCGCTAAAAATTGAAACGGACGTAAATTCGCCAAACCGTCCGTATCTACAACATCCGATTTTTTGGATCTGATTCTAGATACAGGATTACTTGAAATTAGACCGAACTCATAGGCGGAAACTAGTGCCTAGTCCAGCGGCGGGGTGATGACCCTGTGTCGGGAGCTTCCGTTACGAAGCCTTTGCCGCTGCTTGGGCGAGGTAGGTAGCAGTTTTAAGGTCTAGGCTGGGTTCCGCGCTTCTCAGCTCCTTGATGAACGTAACCTGTTCTTGGCTTCGAGATCGTGGCGACCCGCTGACGGTGCTGGCGGCTAGGAGCCAAGTGAAAGCCTGTTTGTCTCGAGCTGAGGGGCAGGCCTCAAATGGGGGTAGTGCTTCATTGTCAGGATAGGTGCTGCGAGAGGAAATCGAGTATCGCCTCCTGGCTGTCCTTAGCAGCCGCAGCGTTACTTTCTTCTGTGCCACCCACCCGCATACGCAGCTTCGGGGTGCTCAGCACGCCGTTACCGGAAAAAATATGCCCAGCATCAGGGTAGACCTTCACAAGCGTATTTTCCGGGCGTTCACTGTGAATCAATTCCGCAGCCCCAGCACTGTCCCAGATCTTGTCGTCACCGCCAGCAATCAGCAGGATCGCAGGCGAGGTGTCCTGCACAGGAATCAGCTTGGAAGTACGATCCTTATCTTCCTCAACTGCAGAGACATACGTCGGCAAGTACTCAATGGGTGCTCCGGTAATCATCGGTAGCAGAACGTTAGACACAAACTCCGCCCCGTTCGAAGTCCTAACATCGATGAAAGGAAGCGGCTGCCCCTTCCACGTCCACGACGACTTGCTGTCTTGGGAAAAATCCAAACCCGCAAAGTTGTAGGCCGAGGGTGCGCGCAGCACCAGGGCAGAAATCTCGTCATACTTGGTGGCCAAGTTGAGGGCGTACTCCGCCCCCTTAGACGCGCCGATCACGCTAATGGGGCCACCATCAGTGTGGCTATCGATGTAGCCGAGAACGTCGTCAAACTGCTCCAGCGGCACTTCAGCTAAAGCAGCAGGCTGGCCCTCCATCCCGAACATGAACACCGCCAAAGTTTCGTAACCTTCGGCGGCGAGCATTGCTGCATCGTCGAAACCGGCAGCTCCCTCGGAGCCACCGTAGGAGACAATCACGCCGGGGTGCTTCTTGTCTTTCGGCTTGAGATGGAAACCGTGCAGCGTGCCGTCGTTGACCTGGGTGATTTCTACACCGTCGAGCTCTTGTGGGTAGGCATCGAGGTTGGTGGGATCCTTGAAATATTCAGCGCTATGCGTGGCCGGGTACTTGTGGTTGTTGTACAAGCGTGCGGCAACAATGCCGAGGGCAAGGATAACTACCACCGCCAACAGGACGATGACGGTGCGCTTAAGGATCCGCATGGTGTTCCTCTCGTTGAGGGGCTAAGTGCGATCCATTATGCCAGTCGGGGCTTTGCCACCGTGGGCGTCTTGGGCGCATAGTTGTAGGTGGCGCCGCGGCCGGGCGGGCCTTACACCCAGCGCCTTGTTGATCTCATTGACCCGCTCAGCCACCAGCGCTCCAAACGCTGCGTGGGTCAGGTTCTCGTGAAGGCTGCGTTCGACCACCTCCAGCACAATCTGTAGCGGCGGCACCGCAGACGCCTTGCTTAACTTGCGGACTTTCGCCAACGCGACGTCAATATTTTCAGCCGAAACGTGCCTTTCCAGGAAATGCTCCCGCAGCTTGGCCTTGACCTTCCCCCGACCAAATAGCGCCTTGGCCCGAACGATGCGACGCCGCGCGGCCCCGACGGATTCACTGCCGGACACTAAAGAAAACAGCGCCCCCACACCAAGGACAAACACCGCAATGACAAGCCAACTCGTGCGCTTAGCGGAAAGATTCACGCAGCACAGTATCCCACAGTATGATCAGCGCATGAGCAAAATTAAAAACAACCTCCAGGCCGACATCATCGAATCGATGAAAAACGGTGACAAAGTACGCACCGGAACACTGCGCATGCTGCTAGCCGCAGTGATCGTCGAAGAAACCTCCGGCTCCAAGCACGACATTAACGAGGAACAATTCCTCAAACTGGTGGCACGCGAGGCGAAAAAACGCCACGAGTCAGCGCAGATTTACACCGACGCCGGCCGCCAGGAACTAGCCGACAACGAACTAGCCGAGGCAAAGGTGCTGGAAGAATTCCTTCCCGCACAGCTTGATGACGCCGAGCTCCGCGACGTCATCAATCAGGCGATCGCCGCAGTCGAAGCAGACACAGGTGCGGCCCCCACCATGAAACAGATGGGGGCCGTGATGAAACAAGCCCAACAGTTGGTTGCCGGCCGGGCTGACGGCAAGCGCGTGTCTACTGCTGTTCGGGAACTTCTGCAGTAGCTGCTGCGGCGGCCACTCCACGGCGCTTCTTCATGTAACCCTGGAGGCCCTTGATCATCACCGGCAGCAACGACACAAAGATGATGACCATCGCCAACACCTCGATGTTGTTGGTGATCCAGTCGATGCCACCAAGGCGAGAACCAAGGAAGGTCAGCCCCAGACCCCACAGGGAGACGCCGAGCAGATCCCAGCGCAGGTAGCGGGGGTAGTGGAATTTAGCGATGCCTGCAGCCAGGGGGGTGTAAGTTCGGACGATCGGAACGAAACGCCCCATGACCAGCGCCGCACCACCGTACTTCTCGAAGAAGGCCTCGGCGGAACGCAGGTGCTCGGTTTTAAGCACGCGCGCGTTGTCCTTAAACAGCTTGCGACCAAAGCGACGGCCAAGGAAATAACCAACATGGTCACCTGCCAACGCGCACAAGAACACGCTGAACATCAACACCCACAGGTTCAGGCCCAGCTTGTCGTGCAGCAGGCCGGCGGTGAAAATGAGGGAGTCGCCGGGGAGGAAGGGAAACAGCACACCTGATTCAATGAAGACGATCAGGCAGGTGATGCCCAGCACGTAAGGGCCGAGCGCGATGAGCATCTCATCGACGTGTTTGAAGTAATACAGGATATCGCTCAAGCCGAAACTTCCCGTATCCGGTGCGGCGAGCAGCAGTGTTTCTAACATCGCAAGCCACATTACCAGGGGTTGGTTGGTTAGACTGGTGGACGTGCTTCTTTCTGATCGTGATATTCGTGCCACTATTGACGCCGGCGACCTGGTTATTGAACCTTTTGACGCCGCGCTCATCCAACCGTCCAGCATTGACGTGCGGATGGATCGCTTCTTCCGGGTGTTCAATAACTCCCGCTACACCCACATTGATCCGAAGCTGCAGCAGGATGAGCTGACCACCCTGGTCGAGGTCGCAGAGGATGAGCCTTTCGTGCTGCACCCGGGCGAGTTCGTCCTGGGGGCGACGCTAGAAAAGTTCACCCTGCCGGCTAACCTCGCGGGTCGCCTGGAAGGCAAGTCCTCTTTGGGGCGGTTGGGTTTGCTGACGCACTCCACCGCAGGCTTTATCGACCCCGGTTTTTCCGGCCACATCACCTTGGAGTTGTCGAATGTGGCGAACCTGCCGATCACGCTGTGGCCGGGGATGAAGGTCGGCCAGCTGGCGTTGTTCAGAATGTCCAGCCCCGCAGAAACGCCGTACGGTGCAGGTAGCTTGGGCTCTAAGTACCAGGGGCAGCGCGGCCCGACTCCGTCAAAGGCGTATTTGAATTTCCGATGATTGTTTTCGAGCACGTATCTAAGAAGTATCCGGGGGCTGCGGCTCCCGCCGTCGAGGATTTCTCTTTCCAGATTCCCCGCGGCCAGACAACGGTGTTTGTCGGCAGCTCTGGGTCGGGTAAAACCACCTTGGTGCGGATGATCAACCGGATGGTGACGCCCACGTCTGGCCGGGTGCTTATTGACGGCGCGGATAGTGCGGAGGAAGATCCGGTGCGGCTGCGCAGGCGGATCGGCTACGTGATGCAGGATTCTGGCCTGATGCCGCACCGAACCGTGCTCGACAATATTTGTACAGTGCCCCGGTTGAACAAAGTGCCCAAAGCTCAGTGCCGGGAGCGCGCCTTCGAACTGATGGATGATCTCGGTCTAGATAGGGCGCTGGCGAAGCGCTACCCGAGGGAACTGTCAGGCGGGCAAGCTCAACGCGTCGGGATCGCACGCGCTCTGGCCGACGACCCAGCAATCATGATCATGGACGAACCCTTCAGTGCCATTGATCCCCTGGTGCGCCGAGACCTGCAAAACCAGGTGTTGGACCTCAAGCGCCGCCTGAACAAGACCATCGTGATGGTGACACACGATATTGAAGAAGCCTTTTTACTAGGGGACCAGATTGTCCTACTCGGCCAGAGGGGGCGCATCGAGCAAGCCGGAACCGCAGAAGAACTGATCACACAACCAGCTAATGACTTTGTAGCGGACTTCGTCGGCGTTCAGGACCGTGTCGTGTCTGTGCAGCGCAGGGACGGTCGCGACGTCATTGTTGATAGACACGGGCGCGTGACAGCTTTCGTCCAGGGGGACGCTTGATATGAGTGTAAGCACCGAACAGTTGCACTACCTGGCGCATCTACTGTGGCAGCATGCGGCGCTGTCATGGCCGCCGGTGCTGGTATCTGCGCTGGTAGCGGTGCCATTGGGCTGGTTGGGTGCGCGGAATGCGTGGCTGCGTAAGGTGGCCGCGGCGTCATCGGGGGTGTTGTACGCGATCCCTTCGCTGGCGCTGTTTGTCGTGCTGCCGCTGATCGTGGGCACGTCTGTGCTGTCGCCCTACAACGTGATGATTGCACTGAGCCTGTACGGTGTTGCGCTGATGCTGCGCACCGCCGTGGATGCGTTTGCCGGCTTGGCGCGGCAGCCAGTGGAAGCGGCGATCGCCGTTGGCTATCCGCTGTGGAAGCGTGTGCTGATGGTGGAGCTGCCGCTGGCCGGGCCGGTGCTGTTGGCAGGCCTGCGGGTGGTGAGCGCCAGCACGATCAGTTTGGTCAGCGTGGGTGCCCTGATCGGCGTGACCAGCTTAGGGACGCTGTTTACGGACGGGTTCGCGCGTGACTATCCGGCGGAGATCATCGTCGGCGTGGTGCTGACGGCCGTGCTGGCTGCGGTGTTTGACGCCGTGCTAATCGCAGTGGGGAAGGTGTGTTTGCCGTGGGCATAGAGTGGGGCAATGAGCTGCAGGTGTTGGGCCAGCACGTCGGTTACTCTGCGCTGGCCGTCGGCTTTGCGGTGCTGATCGGTTTGCCGCTTGGCGTGGCGATTGGGCATTCGGGTCGGGGCCGCAATGTGATGCTGGCGGTCTTTGGGGTGCTGCGCGCATTACCGACGTTGGGTTTGCTGACGTGGCTGACCCTCGCGTTGCCCTTGGGTGTGCGCATGCCTTTGGTGCCGTCGACGATCGTGCTGGTGGTGCTGGCGGTTCCGCCGGTGTTGGCAGCGGCGCAGTCGGGAGTGGTGTCGATTCCGCGCCCGATTGTTGACGCCGCGGTGGCTATGGGCCTAAACACGCGCCAGGTGGTGTGGTCGGTGGAATTGCCGCTGGCATTGCCGACGATCCTGGGCGGCATCCGATCGTGTGCGTTGCAGGTTATTGCAACCGCCACCATCGCCGCATACGTGGGCCTTGGAGGTTTAGGCAGGTACTTGTTGGATGGGATGGCGCTGCGCGATTACCCGCTGATGCTCAAAGGTGCCGTCATGGTGACGGTGTTAGCACTGGTGGTTGATGGTCTGTTCGCGCTTGTGTTGAAGGGGCGGAAGGTTTAAGAAATGGTAGCGATGAAGTCTGTACAGTCTGTAGTGGGCGTTGTGGTCGGCGCCGTGTTGTCGCTGGGGGTGCTAGCGGGGTGTGTGAGCCACGATCCTTTCGATTCTGAAGGGGCGGGCGGTGGCGCGCCGGGTGGGCCGGTGGTGATTGGCACGGCTAACTTCCCGGAGTCGGAGATCATCGGCCAGGTGTGGGCCGCGGCGTTGGAGAACGCGGGCTACGAGGTGCAGGTAAAGTCCGGTATTGGTTCCCGCGAGGTCTACATGGCTGCCCTGCAGGAGGGCAGCGTGGATATTGTGCCGGAGTATTCGGGTAATCTGGCGCAGTTTTTTGGCGCGGAGCTTGACCCCGGTGCTTCCGAGGAGCAAGTGCTGGGCACGTTGCGTGGGGTGCTGCCGGAGGGCATTGTTGCCGGTGAGACCGCTGCTGCACAGTCGAAGGATGCTTTTTGGGTCACGGAAGACTTTGCGCAGCGCCACAACGTGGCCTCGTTGGCTGACCTGGCTGATGTGCCCGTGCGCTTGCGGTTGGCCGGCAACCCGGAGTTGTCGAAGCGCCCCTATGGTCCGTCCGGTTTGAAGGAGCTCTATGGGGTGGGGGTGGATCTCGTGCCGATTTCTGACGGCGGTGGCCCCCTGACTATCGCGGCTCTCAACGAGGGCACCGCGGACGTTGCTGATATTTATACGACCACGCCCACCCAAGGCCTGGTCCAGTTGGACGACCCGAAGGGCATGGTGCTGCCCCAAAACGTGCTGCCGGTCATGCGTGCGCGCAGCGTGAGCGTTGGTGCGGCGTCGGTGATCCGCGATGTCAACACCCATGTGACAACCGAGGCGCTGACGCAGATGAATCACCGTAATGTGGGTGAGGGTAAGCAGTCGGCGGCGTCGGTCGCGCGTGAGTTTGTTGATTCTGTGGAGGTGGCCCCCTGATGCGTATGTCGGTGATTGGTACTGGGTACTTGGGGGCGACGCATGCTGCGTGCATGGCGGAGTTGGGCCACCAGGTGATGGGCGTTGACGTTGACGCCGCGAAAATCGAGGCACTGAGCGCCGGCCGCGTTCCCTTCTTCGAACCGGGGCTGCAGGAAGTGCTTCAGCGAAACATCAGAGCCGGAAGGTTGCGTTTTAGTACAAGTATTGATGACGCCGCGAGGTTCGCGAAGGTACATTTCCTTGGCGTCGGCACGCCGCAGCGCTCGCGTAGCTATGCCGCAGATGTGCGCTACGTCGATGCGGCGGTGGATGCGTTATCCCAGGCTGCGGGACCAGGGCATGTGTTGTTGGGCAAGTCCACGGTGCCGGTGGGGACGGCGGAGCGCTTGCAACGGAACAGTCGGGTGGAGATTGCGTGGAACCCGGAGTTCCTGCGCGAGGGCTACGCGGTGAGGGACACGATTTCCCCCGACCGTATTGTTCTGGGGGTTCGCGACAATCCGTCGGTTGACGTGGTGGGACTGGCGCGTGAGATCTATGCGGCGCCCATTGCCGCAGGTACGCCCTTTCTCGAAACCGACTTGGCGACGGCCGAACTGGTGAAGGTGTCGGCCAATGCTTTTTTGGCGACCAAGATTTCCTTCATTAATGCAGTGTCGGAGATTTGCGAACGTACAGGCGCCGACGTGATGGCTTTGGCTGACGCCATCGGCTACGACGAACGCATCGGGCGGAAGTTCCTGGGCGCCGGTTTGGGCTTCGGTGGTGGGTGCCTGCCTAAGGATATTCGTGCGTTCATGGCGCGGGCGGGGGAGCTCGGCGCTAATGAGGCGCTGACGTTTTTGCTGGAGGTTGACGCGATTAACCTGCGTCGGCGCGAACGCATGGTGCAGTTGGTGCACAAAGCCTGCGGGGGCAGCCTGTTGGGTGCGCGCGTGACGGTGCTGGGTGCGGCCTTCAAACCTAATAGTGATGATGTTCGTGATTCGCCCGCACTGGCGGTGGCTGGAGCGCTGTCGCTGGGTGGTGCAGCCACCACTGTGTACGACCCCCAGGCGATGGCTAATGCTGCAGCGGTGTATCCGACACTTCGCTACGTGGACAGTTGCGCGGACGCCGTGCAAGGCGCAGACGTGGTGGTGTTGGCTACCGAATGGCAGGAGTTCATCGACCTCGACCCCGTTGAGGTGGGGGAGCGGGTGCGTTCGAAGGTGATTTTGGACGGGCGCAATGTGCTGGATTCTGCCGCGTGGCAGGCTGCTGGCTGGGACTATCAGGCCTTGGGGCGGGGGTGAACACTGGTTTGCTGTAGCCCCTGGTTGAGTAATGCAATGGCGACAGCCACTAGCAAGCCCATGCTACCGAGGGGAAGATGATGGGCTCTGCATGGTGCGCGATCTCCCATGCTCGTTCTGTAGCAGCCCAGTAGGCTGCGCCGATAGCAAGGGGGAGTAGCACCCAGCTGACCCATGGTGGGGTGCTGCCTCTGCTGGGCAGTCTGCTAGCCGTGTAGAAACTGACTGCGATGATGAGCAACCTGATGAATGTGTCGGTGTCCAGTAGCTCTTTGTGCCCGTAGAAGTAGGCCACTTGGTAAGGCTAGTAATGCCAGCTGCAGGCCGAAAGAGCTGCGAAGCATGTGGTGGCCTTCTTCGACGGTGGTTGCGGGACCCTCACTCTACCAGCTCTGGCCCCACCTTTGATCTGTTTTAAGGCAGCTTCACCCCTTGCTCCGCCGCCGCATCCAAACGACGCTGACCAACCACACTAAACGCCGCGATCGCCGTCGTAATCGGCACCGCCAACGCCAATGCCAACGCACCAATCGCAGAACGTAACAACTCCGTCGCCATCACATCAGACGTCAACACCTCACCAAACGGACGATCCGCGACACTCAACAGCAGCAACAAAGGCAACGCCGCACCCGTGTACGACAACACCAACGTGTACACCATCGACGCAATATGGTCACGCCCCACCTTCATCGCACCAGCAAACAACCGCCACGGATTCGCATTCGGCTCAATGTCCGCCAGCTCGTTGACCGTCGACGCCTGCGCAATCGTGACGTCATTAAGCACACCCAGCGCGCCAATAATGAACCCACACAACATCAGCCCCGTGACCGTCACATCCGGCAAATACAACTGAATCAGCAGATTGTCCTCATTGCCCAACCCGCGCAACTGATTCTGGCCAATCGCAAGATGCGCCAACACCGCCGCCAACACCAACGAAATCACAGTGCCAGCCAACGCCGCCGACGTCTTCCAACTAAACCCATGCACCAAATACAAGACCAGGTACAACACCGCCGAGCCGCACACAACAGCCAACGCCAACGGCGGACCGCCATGCAACAACGCAGGGATCAAAAACACCCCAACCGCACCCAACGTGATCGCCAAACCAACCAACGACCGAGCACCCCGCCACGCACCAATCAGCACAATCGCTAACGCCGTCGCAATACCCCAACCCAGCAACTTGTGGCCACGCTGATAATCGGTAAACGTGTAGCCCACCTGGCCATCAGCAGACTCCTGCTCCGCCAAACGGACCTTCTCCCCCTCCTTCAGCTGAGGATCTCCCGGATGCTCCCCAATCAACAACAAGGTGCGCTTGCCCGCATTCTGCCCAGAATCAATCTGCACAATCGCACGCTCACACTGCGCCTCCTGGGTCGACAAAGGAGTCACCGGAGCCGAATCAAACACCCTCCCCACCGACGGTGTATTACACGTACCCTGGTCACGGATAACAACCTCGCCCGACACCTGACTCTTCGGCAGCGGTGACGTCGCGGAAAACTCCGGCGCCACACGCGGCTCACTGCTAGCCGGCCACAACACAACCAAGCCAACAACAGTCGCCACCGCACCAAGCATCAAGAAAATCGACAACACCCACTGCACCACAGTGAACGGCTCACGATAATCCCTACCAGTGGCACGCGCACGCGGACGCCAACCAGAACCCGACGCGGCGTCATTATCCGAAGAAGCAGGCGTGCGTGCGACAGAAGAACCAGAAGCGGCAGAACCCGAAGGCTTATGATGACGACCCATAAACAGGTAGCCTACCGCCCCCAGCAGCCCACTACTGCTTGTAGCTGGCCAAGAAGTTACCGATCCGATCGATCGCGATCTCCAGATCCTTCGCCCACGGCAACGTCACCACACGGAAATGATCCGGCTCCGGCCAGTTAAAACCCGTCCCTTGAACCATCAGAATCTTCTCCGCGCGCAGGAGATCAAGCATGAACTGGGCGTCGTCATGAATGTCATAAACATTGCGGTCGATCTTCGGGAAGCAATACAGCGCGCCCATCGGCTTAGTGCAGCTAATACCCGGGATCTCATTGAGCTTCTCGTACGCAACATTGCGCTGCTCCAACAAACGGCCGCCCTTACACGTGAGATCATAGATAGACTGACGCCCACCCAAAGCCACCTGAACAGCGTGCTGAGCAGGAGCATTCGGACACAAGCGAGTACTGGCCAGCAGCTCGAGGCCCTCAATAAAGCCAGCCGCATGATGCTTCGGCCCCGTCAAAATCATCCACCCCGCGCGGTAACCAGCCACACGATACGCCTTCGACAAACCATTAAACGTAATACACAGCATGTCGGGAGCGACCTGGGCCATCGAAATGTGCTCGGCACCGTCGTACAGGATCCGATCGTAAATCTCATCAGCGAGGATCAGCAGATCGTTTTCGCGCGCAACCTGGGCGATCTCCTCCAACACCTTGCGGGAATACACCGCACCCGTCGGATTGTTCGGGTTGATCACAACAATCGCCTTGGTCTTATCCGTCACCTTCGCGCGGATATCCTCGATGGAAGGATTCCAATCATCCTCCTCATCGCACAAGTAGTGCACCGGCTTACCGCCAGCCAGAGACGTTGCCGCAGTCCAGAGAGGATAATCCGGCATGGGGATCAATACCTCGTCGCCGTCATTAAGCAACGCCTGAGTGACCATACTGATCAGCTCAGACACGCCATTGCCCAAGAAAACATCATTGACGTCGAAGTAAGGGAAACCCTCAATAACCTCGTAGCGCGTCACGATCGCGCGGCGAGCAGGGATGATGCCCTTCGAAGTGGTGTAGCCTTGCGAGGTCGGAAGCGCAGCGATCATGTCGCGCATGATCACATCCGGCGCCTCGAAACCGAAGACCGCCGGGTTGCCGGTGTTCAGCTTCAAAATACGGTGGCCGTCCAGCTCAAGGCGTTCCGCTTCCGCAGATACCGGGCCACGAATCTCGTAGAGAACGTCCTTCATCTTTTCCGACTGGTCAAAAATACGTCGGGGCCTGTACTGCGAGTTACTCATTGGCACAGTATATAAGGAGCGCCTCTAGTTAGTGGGGTGTGTTGGTGGCGGGCGGTGTTGAGGGCGGATTTGATGGGAGAAGTACAAAAAACCGGCAGATTTAGAGTTTACGGGACGTTTCCGCAGGTCAATTTAGTGGGAAAGGGAAATCTGCCGGTTTTTTGTACTGCGTAATAGGCGGCGATCGGGTTGGTGGGCTCTGCAGGTCGGGTTGGTAGGAGCAGCGCAGTGACGACGACGCCGTGCACCGAAATGGGCAAATATGCGACTTTGGGAGAAACGACCAGGCAAAACACTCGGTAAATGGTGTAATTTGCCCATTTCAGTGCACTTAGGAGTCTGTGTCAGAGCCCGGGCGGGGCACAGCACCGCCGGGGCGGGGGACACTGCTGCCCGGTTTCGGGGCACTGCTGCCTGGCTTGGGCACTGATGCGCCTGGCTTGGGGACAGCACCGCCGGGTGCGGGTGCTGCGCTGCCTGGCTTGGGTACGGATGCGCCTGGCTTGGGCACAGCACCGCCGGGTGCGGGTGCTGCGCTGCCTGGCTTGGGCACAGCACCGCCGGGTGCTGGTGCAGCGGGCTTGGGCACTGATGTGCCTGGCTTGGGGACAGCGCTGCCGGGTGCGGGTGCTGCGCTGCCTGGCTTGGGCACAGCACCGCCGGGTGCTGGTGTAGCGGGTTTGGGCACTGACGCGCCTGGCTTAGGCACAGCACCGCCGGGGCGGGGGACACTGCTGCCCGGTTTCGAGGCACTGCCGCCTGGCTTGGGCACAGCACCGCCGGGTGCTGGTGCAGCGGGCGCTGGCGGAGCTGGCGGCACAGGCACCACTGGGGCGGGCGAACCCGCTGGGGCGGCGGGCTTCTCAGAATCCACAGAGCCCACTGAGCCCACAGATCCGGTGGGCTGTTCAGTGACTGCAGGCTCGTTAACTGTAGTTTCGCTGCGCTGTCGTCGAACCGGTGTCCCGAGGAACGCTTTCGCGCGGGGTTTGGGAAGCGCGCCGTCGACCATGATTGAATCGCGTAGCATCACGGCAACGTCCCGCACCTGGGGTGCATCGGCGGCGTCTTCACCAGCGGCAGCTGTCGCCTTGATTCCTCCGCCGAGCATGGTGTTGCAGAAGGGGCAGCCGACGGCCACTTCGCCAGCGCCGGTCGAGCGGGCTTCTTCTGCGCGGTTGTCGGCGATGCGTGTGCCGAGTTTTTCTTCCATGAACATGCGCGCACCACCGGCACCGCAGCAGAAGCCATTGTTGCGGTTGCGGTTCATTTCGACCAGCCCGGCTGGCCCGCCGGCGATGGATTCCAGCAGTTCGCGGGGTGGGTCGAACACCTTGTTGTGTCGGCCGAGGAAGCAGGGGTCGTGGTAAGTGATCGGCTTGCGGTCGCTCGATGTCCGGGGGATCGGCTTCAGTAGCCCTTCGCGGACCAGGCGGTTAAGCAGTTGTGTGTGGTGGAATACGTCGAAGTGTCCGCCGAAGTCGGGGTATTCGTTGCGGAGGGTGTTGAAGCAGTGTGCGCAGGTGGTGATGATTTTGCGCTGCGCGCGTGATGACGTCGCCTCTTCCGCGGCGTCATTGTTGCCGAAGGCGTTGTTGAGGGTGTTGACGTTTTCTTGCGCCAGCATTTGGAACAGGAATTCGTTGCCTGCGCGGCGTACGGGGTCGCCGGTGCAGGTTTCGTCGCTGCCGAGGACGGCGAATTTCACGCCGGCTGTGTGCAGGAGTTCGACGGTTGCGCGGGTGGTTGCGCGGGCGTTGTCGTCGTAGGTGCCGGCGCAGCCGACCCAGAAGAGGTATTCGAAGTCGTCGACTTCGTGGGCGAGTGGGACCTCGATGCCGTCGCGGCGGGCGGCTTCGATCCAGTCCATGCGTTCGCTGGAGTTGCGTCCCCAGGGGTTGCCTTTGGTTTCGACGTTTTTGAACAGGCTGGTGAGTTCGCTGGGGAAGTCGGAGGCGCCGAGTACTTGGTAGCGGCGGAGGTTTGCGACGTGGTCGATGTGCTCGATGTCGACGGGGCATTGTTCGACGCAGGCGCCGCAGTTGGTGCAGGACCACAGCACGTCGGGTTCGATGACGTTGTCGACGAGGGTGAGGTAGGCGGGGCCGTCGAGGGCGGCGTCGCGGAGGTCGCGGACGAACAGTTTGGGGCTCAGTGGCTTACCGGTGTTCCATGCGGGGCATTGTTCTTGGCAGCGGCCGCATTCGGTGCAGGTAGCGGCGTCGAGTAGCATTTTCCACGGCATGTGGCCGACGGTGCCGACTCCGGGTGGGGTGTCTTCGCCGGTTGATGACGTCGCGTCGAGGTTGGGGGTGGGCAGTTTGCCTAGCGCGGGCGCGCCGTCGGGGTTGCGCTGGTAGAAGATGTTGAAGAATGCGAGGAATCTGTGCCAGGCGACACCCCAGGACAGTTGTTGGCCGACGATGTAGAGCCACACCATGCCGGTGAGTAGTTTGAGCAGTGCGAAGGCGCTGACCATGGTGGCGTTGGCGGGTAGCCACTGTGCGATGAGTCCGGAGACAGGGGAGGTCCAGTCGGCGTGGTTGAGCAGCGGGTAGGTGGAGATTTTGCCCGCTTTGACGAGGATCATCCCGGCGCCTTCGAGCAGGACGACCAGTTCGACGAAGAGTGCTGCTCGTTCGTTGGAGCCGTAGAAGCGGCGGCGGTTGAGCCTTCGAATGACCATCAACACGAGGATGCCGAGGACTGTGCCGACGCCCAGGAACTCGTCGACCGCATGGTAGGCGGCGGTACGGCCGATGAGTGGCCATCCGCCTGCGGGGTTGAAGGTTTGGATGTAGGCCTCGAACCACACGAAGGATCCGAGGAGGAAGCCGACCATGACCAGCCAGTGCGCTGCGGCGACCAGTGGCTTGCGGGCGAGTTCGGTGTGCAGTGCCACCTCTTTGACGAGGGTGGCCAGCCGTCGGCCTGGCTGGTTGAGCCTGCTTGTCGCGGTGAGCTCCGCGACGTCATTAATTGTGTTTTCTTTCGCGCCTGAACGGATGAAGGTGACTAGGCGGGCGACTCCCTTGCCGAAAAACCACCAAGCTGGGGCGGAGAGGATGAGGCCGAGGAGGCCTATAGTCATCGTCTCTGCGGTGATCGTGGGGCAGGAAGCGAAAAGGGGCATGGCCAGTAGCTTAAATCAGCTGGCCATGCCCGGAAAGCTAGGGGCGGGTTAGCTCTATGCCTTTTTGGTTTTAGTTGCCATGGCGGAGAGTTTCGTCTTGATGGTGTCGAGGACGTTACCGCTGTCGTCGTTGTTGTCACCGGTGGCCAGTTCGATGTCATCGGTGGTTTTCTCACCGGCGCGAAGGGCTACGAGGTCACCGTGGTAGCGGATCCATACGGCGATGGTGGCGGCGACGGGCACAGCCAGGAAAGCGCCGATGATCTTGAACAGTCCGCCACCGACGGTGACAGACAGCAGCACGATAACGGGGTGCAGATCCATGGCCTTGGACTGGAGGATGGGGGAGAGGATGTGGCTCTCCAACTGCTGGACGGCGATGATGAGTACGAGCACCATGATGGCGTTGGTGACACCGTTAGACACCAAGGCGATGAGGACGGAGATCGCGCCTGCGGAGATGGCGCCGACGATCGGGATGAAGCCGGCGAAGAAGGTCAGGACGACCAGCACGAGCGCGAGCGGCACCTTCAGGACGAGCAGGCCGATGCCGATGAAGATGGCATCGACGAGGGAGACCATGGCCTGCGCGCGGATGAAGCCGGCGAGGGTTACCCAGGTGCGGCTGAGAACCTCGGTGAGGTGGTAGCCCCAGGTAGGGCCGGTGGTACGGCGCACCCAGGGGAGGAACTTGGGGCCGTCTTTGAGGAAGAAGAAGGTGAGGACAAGGCAGATCACGCCGGTCGCGATGACCTCAGTGGCAGTGGAGACGCTGCTGATCACGCCGGAGGTGATGGCGTCGCCTTGGGCGCGTGCCTTGTCGAGGAGTTCGTCGACGGCGTTGTTGACCTGCTCGGCTTTGATGTTGAGCGGCGGGCCTTGGATGTAGTCCTGCAGTTTGTGCGCGCCGGCGAGGGCCTGGTCGTAGAGCTCCTTGGACTGGCTGGTCACCGTGGGCGCCATGGCGGCGAAGATGCCGCCGACGATGGCGAAGCAGCTGAGCACGACGGTTGCGACGGCTAGTGCCGGCGGGAATTTGTGCGCGCGTAGCCAGCGCACGGGCGGCCATAGAACGGTGCACACCAGGATGGAGAGCAGGATGGGGAGGATGCCGATCCATACTTTCGCGAGCCCGATGCTTGCGATGTAGAGGGCGATGGCTACGACGATGAAACGCAGTGCCCACCCTGCGACCCAGCGGCCGTCGCGGCCGATGATGATGGCGCGGTCGGTGCTGGCCGGCATGGCTGCGTCGGAGCCGTCGGCGGTGTCGGCGACGTTGTCGGCGATGGTGTCGGCCAGGTCTGGCAGGGTGTCACCATTGGAAGGGCTGTTGGTGGGCCCTTGGGGGGTTGTGTTCACGTTTCACCTTTTTCTTCATTACGCATTTACTGTGCAAACCATAGAGGACAACGCGTTGCAGTTGCTACTTAGGTGATGGGGTTGCCGTGTGGGTTCTAAGTGTTGTATTCGCTACACTGTGCAATCGTAGCGCACCGAAAGCTTCACTTGTGCTGTCGCCCGTTGTCGGGGGCCATAGTGTGGCCGTGCACGTTATTGCATGTGGTTTATCGCCGTCGGTGGCGTCCGTACTACATCGTTTTTGAGGAAGTTATGCAGATTTTTCGTGTGCGAACAGGCCTTGTAGCTGCGGCTACGTGTGCTTCTTTGGCTGTGGCTGGGTTGCCGGGTGTTCCGGTGGCTGTGGCTGCTCCTGCGGCGGCGGCAAGTGCTGCTGATTATTGGGACAAGCACGATAGTGCGTCGGTTGACTTGAAGGCGGATCAGTCGATTGATGACGTCGCGTTGGGTTCCACGATCACCTTTGACGTTGCGGCCCCAGAGTCCGCGCCGGAGGGCGGCAGTCTGTCACTGTTTGTGGATGGTCAGCAGGTTGATGAGTTGCCGGCTAAGACTTTGCAGGCGGAGTACACGTTTAATTCCTTCGGTCCGCACATTGTGTTGGCGCGTTTCACTGATACTGCTGGCGCTAACCCGGTGCGGGATGCGGTACTGACGGTGAACGTTGTGGGTCCGCAGACCCGCACGAATTCGAAAAGCCCGTTGACCGCAACTGTCGTGGGAACAGTAAACGATGCGACGTCATCACTGGAATCCCCGGTGGAGGTCGCGCCTGGTGACACGGTGACTTATGAGGTCTCCTCGACTGTGGCGGAGAAGGTTCGTCGCGTTGAGACTGGCATTGAGCCGCCGGTGGGTTTCACCTACGTTGAAGAAAGCGCTGACTTTAATGACGGTGCAGCATTCCATCTGACAACCCGCGGTATGACGTTTACTAATCCCGAGCCTGGTTGGTTTAGCAGCTTTACTGATCCGGGTTGGACGCGTAGTCCCGCGCCGAATGACAATTACATTGGAGTGCATCCGGGTGGACGGTCCTATGGTCTGGCTGAGGGTGCGACTGAGAAGCTGAAGGCCCAGTTCGTGGTGCCCGCGGACGCTCAGCCGGGTTTATATGAAGCCGCTATTGGCTACATGGACGGCTACGGCCCGGCTACAGGTACACGTGCCCTTGTTCCGCTGCCGGGGACTATCGTGAAGGTTGCTGCCAAGGAAGTGCCCGCGCCTGTCGCCCCGGGTGAATCCTCGGCGCCGGGTACTGGTGATTCCTCGGCGATTGGCCCGGAAAACACGCGCCCCAGCAAGTTCAATGCTCGATGCATGAGTAATGGTGCGCCTTTTGGTCAGGACGCTGAGTCACCGAAGTCGATGGAGTTGAGCTCCACCTCGCCTCGCTGGGTTCGGGAGGGTGAAGAATTCGATGTCACCCTGACCCCCGCACCCATTGAGACTGAGGGCAAGGCTGAGTCTGCAACCATTTTGCGTGTGGATCGCGTGAAGATCGACATGGCGCTGCCTTCTCCCGAGGTTGCTGAGGTTGTGTCCTACGAGCTCGTTGGCGAGGGGCAGAACTTGGACGGGGATGCTCCCACGGTGACCCGTATTAACGCTGCTGGTGAGCCCGCTGAAGACGGTGGGTTCTTGCGTCTGAGCGGTGCGAATAAAACTGTCGGCAATGGCCCGGACACTGGCCTGTCGCAGGGTGGTTTGGGTGCTGAGGTTAACGGTAAGCCGGTCACTTACACCCTGCCTGCTGTGAAGGTTCGCTTTAAGGCTGTAGGTAAGCCAGGTGAGTTCGTGCGGACCTACCTGCGTTCCGAGGGTGCTGCGGGGCAATTTAATAAGCCCGAAAACTTCTTGTCCATGGCTGTTACTGCCAAGCACTCTTTGGCCGGTACGTTCACCCTCGGCGTGAACTGTGTGCCGAGCGAGAAGGCTCAGAAGTCTTACTTGAGCTCCACGACCATTGTTGCAACGCCGAAGCCTGGCGAGGAACCCGCGCCGCCGGTCATCGACGATGAAGAGCCGCCGGTGGAGGAGCCGCCAGCTGAGCAGCCGCCGAGCGATTGGTTTAGCAACTTCATCGCGAACCCGGCGAAGCTGTCTTTGGCTGCGATCATCATTGGTATCGCGAACCTGTTGGGGATCGGTGCGATCCTTGTGACCCTGTGGGGCAATGGCATGTTTGCGACCTTTGGCGCGAATGGTTCTTCTGGTGCCGGAGTTCCCTTCTGGGGTCCGCACGGGCGCAATTAGCGTTAATTAGCGTCGGCCCGGCGGCTTGGAGCCGCTGACAATGGGCACCTGAGTTGGTTGTAAAATGCCAGCTTAGGTGCCTTTTTTGCATTTATGTGATGCAAAACACATGCAATACTTGAGTCTAGTGGGAACAAGTTTGTAGGATGCATACGTTGTACGGTGTGAAAGGTTGAGTCAGGTAGGCTCAACCGGACTGTAGTAGAAACGTAGAAAACCAGTAAGGAGAATCATCATGGGACGTGCAGTAGGCATCGACCTCGGAACCACTAACTCTGTTGTATCTGTACTTGAAGGCGGCGAGCCCGTCGTTATTGCCAACGCTGAAGGCTCTCGCACCACCCCCTCGGTGGTTGCTTTCGCTAAGAACGGCGAGGTTCTTGTCGGCCAGTCCGCTAAGAACCAGGCAGTCACCAACGTTGACCGCACCATCCGCTCCGTGAAGCGCCACATCGGCCAGGACTGGACTGTCGACATCGACGGCAAGAAGTACACCCCTCAGGAAATTTCTGCCCGCACTTTGATGAAGCTCAAGCGCGACGCTGAATCCTACTTGGGTGAGGACGTCACTGACGCCGTCATTACTGTTCCGGCTTACTTCTCTGACTCCCAGCGTCAGGCAACTAAGGAAGCTGGCCAGATCGCGGGTCTCAACGTCCTGCGTATCGTTAACGAGCCCACCGCAGCTGCACTGGCTTACGGCCTTGAGAAGGGGGACAAGGAACAGACCATCCTGGTCTTCGACCTTGGTGGCGGTACCTTCGACGTCTCCCTCCTGGAGATCGGTGATGGCGTGGTCGAGGTTCGCGCAACCTCCGGCGATAACGAGCTTGGTGGCGATGACTGGGATCAGCGCATCGTTGACTGGTTGGTTGAGAAGTTCAAGGCAGCCAACGGCATCGACCTGACCAAGGACAAGATGGCTCTGCAGCGTTTGCGTGAGGCTGCTGAGAAGGCAAAGATCGAGCTGTCCTCTAACCAGTCCGCAAACATCAACCTGCCCTACATCACTGTGGATGCAGAAAAGAACCCGCTGTTCTTGGACGAGACCTTGTCCCGTGCTGAGTTCCAGCGCATCACCCAGGATCTGCTGGACCGCTGCAAGGCTCCGTTCAACCAGGTCATCAAGGATGCCGGCATTGGTGTTGGCGACATCGACCACGTTGTGCTCGTCGGTGGTTCCACCCGTATGCCTGCAGTCTCCGAACTGGTGAAGGAACTTACCGGTGGCAAGGAGCCCAATAAGGGCGTTAACCCGGATGAGGTTGTTGCTGTCGGTGCTGCCCTCCAGGCTGGTGTGCTGCGTGGCGAGGTCAAGGACGTGCTCCTGCTCGACGTCACCCCGCTGTCGCTTGGTATTGAGACCAAGGGTGGCGTGATGACCAAGCTGATCGAACGCAACACCACCATTCCGACCAAGCGTTCGGAGACCTTCACCACCGCTGAGGACAACCAGCCCAGCGTTCAGATCCAGGTCTTCCAGGGCGAGCGCGAGATGGCTGCTGCCAACAAGCTGCTCGGTTCCTTCGAGCTGACCGGTATCGCTCCGGCTCCCCGTGGTGTTCCGCAGATCGAGGTCACCTTCGACATCGACGCTAACGGTATCGTCCACGTCACCGCGAAGGACAAGGGCACCGGCAAGGAAAACACCATCAAGATTCAGGATGGTTCTGGCCTGTCCCAGGATGAAATCGATCGCATGATCAAGGACGCCGAGGTTCACGCTGAGGAGGACAAGAAGCGCCGCGAGGAGCAGGAGGTCCGCAACTCTGCTGAGTCCATGGTGTACCAGACCCGCAAGGCTGTCGAAGACAACGCCGACAAGCTGTCCGATGACGTCAAGAACAAGGTCGAAGAGGCCGCTAAGGGTGTCGAAGAGGCTCTGAAGGGTGAGGACATCGAGGCAATCAAGTCCGCTGTCGAGGAGCTGTCCAAGGGGTCCATGGAAATGGGCAAGGAGCTCTACGAGACCCAGGCTGCTGAGGCCGGCGCTGAGGACGGCTCTGATGATGATGTTGTTGACGCTGAGGTTGTCGACGACGAAGACAACAAGTAAGTAGAGGTGTTGTGTCGTGAGCGATCAGCATAGTGATCCCCAGGATCCGCAAGGCGCGGCCGATGGCTTCGGCGACGATCAGCAGGAACAGCCGACGACGCTGACTGAGGAGGAAGTTCTCGCCAAGATGGCGGAGCAGTCCGATTCTGAACAGCCGGATGATGACGCCGCGTCGGTCGAGGAACCGGTTGAAGGCACTGTTGAGCCCGACGTCGCGCAGCAATTGGCTGAGCGTACAGAGGACTTGCAGCGGGTGACGGCGGAGTATGCGAACTTCCGCCGTCGCACCGAGCGTGACCGAGCAGCGGTGGTGGATGCCGCGAAAGCTAGTGTCGTTGCCGAATTGTTGGCCGTTGTTGATGATCTGGAGCTCGCCGAAAAGCACGGTGACCTGCAGGGCCCATTGAAGGCGGTTAACGATAAAATCCGTGCGACCTTCACCAAGTTCGATGTTATCGAGTTTGGTGCCGAGGGCGACGAGTTTGACCCTGAGCGCCACGAGGCTGTTCAGGACACCTCCACCGGTGAAACCAAGGTGATCGGTACGGTCCTTCGCTCTGGTTGGGCGATGGGTGATCGTCTGATCCGTACCGCAATGGTGATTATTGCGGATCCGGCCTAAGCGAGTCTGCTTTTAGGCCACAATAGCGGGGTCGGTGGACAGTATTTCTGCTGCTGACCCCGCTTTTTAGTAGAAATTTTAGACAACATTAAAACAAAAATTATTTATTTAACTATCCGGTCGAATAGCCGGAAAGGAGGAGATGCCCAGTGAGCAAAGCTGAATGGGCTGACAAGGATTATTACGCGGATCTGGGGGTCTCCTCGTCCGCAACCCACGACGAGATTAGGAAGGCGTACAGGACGCTTGCCCGGGATAATCACCCGGATAAGAATCCCGGTGATGCTGCTGCCGAGGAGCGTTTCAAGAAGGCTGCGGAAGCTTACGACGTCATCGGTGATGACAAGAAGCGTGCGGAGTACGACGAGCTGAAGGCCATGATCGCCCAGGGTGGTTTTGGCCGGTTTGGAGGCGCCGCGGCCGGCGGGTTTCGCGGGCAGGATGGCTTCAACATTTCCGACCTCTCGGATCTCTTCGGTGGATCTGGACCGGGTGGAGGTTTTTCTGCGGAGGGCGGTCTTGGCGACATCTTCGGCGGCATGTGGGGTGGCGGCGGTGGCTCTTCTCGCCGCCAAGCGCGGCCGCGGCGGGGGTCGGATGTAGAAACCGACGTCATCCTGGATTTTCGCGAGGCTGTGTTGGGTACGCAGCTGAGTTTGCAGATTAAGGGCAATGCTCCCTGTAAGACCTGTCATGGGTCGGGGTCGACGTCTGGTAACCCAACGACGTGCGGTACTTGCCACGGTAGCGGTTTCGTCAATGAAAACCGTGGTGCTTTCGGTTTTAGTGCGCCGTGTTCAGACTGCAATGGTTCCGGCCGCGTCGTCACGGATCCGTGTGCGGATTGCCGCGGTACCGGTGTGCAGAATCGTGATCGCACGATCAACGTGAAGATCCCTCCGGGGATGAATGATGGGCAGAAGGTGCGCTTGGCGGGCCGCGGCGAGGCTGGGCCTAATGGTGCTCCTAGCGGCGATGTGTTGGTCACCGTGCACGTTCGGCCTGACAAGTTGTTTGAACGCAAGAATGACAACCTGTTGTTGACGGTGCCGGTGTCGTTTGAAGAGTTGGCTTTGGGTACAACTTTGTCTGTTCCCACGCTTAATGGTCGTGTGAAGGTGAAGGTTCCTGCCGGCACCAACGATGGCCGTGTGTTGCGGGTCAAGGGTAAGGGTGTTCCTCGGCGTAAGGGCGCTGCCGGTGACTTGCTGGTGAAGCTCGCTGTGCAGGTTCCCAGCTCGCTTGATGACGCCGCGAAGCAGGCGCTGCAGGCTTATGCTGACGCTGTGGCTGCTCAGGGTGTTGATCCGCGTGATGGCTGGGCAGGGGCGTGATGAGTGATGAGCAACAATTCGCGTTCTTCGGCCGGGCAGTCGGAGCAGGGTGAGAAGGTGTATGTCATCTCGGTAGCTGCCGAGCTTGCTGGGATGCATGCGCAGACGCTGCGTACGTACGATCGCATGGGTTTGGTGACCCCCGCCCGGACTCGTGGGGGTGGCCGCCGCTATTCGCAGGATGATGTTGATACCTTGCGTACGATTCAGCGGCTAAGTCAGGACAAGGGCGTTAACCTTGCTGGCATTAAGGAGATCCTGCAGCTCAAGGTGGAAAATGAGGCTTTGCGTGCTGAGAATGCTCAGTTGCGGCGGGACAATGAACGTCTTTCGGCGCAAAGGGGTCGGCCGCGCGGTGAGCTGGTGCATGTGCCTCGTTCGACGTCGATTGTGGTGTGGGAAAACCGTAGAGGTCGCAGCTGCTAGTTAGTGTGGTTCTTTTAGGACAGTGCCGCCAACAGGATAGGTACTACGACGAGGGCGACGACGAACACTAGGAAAACTTTCGCTGGCCAGTGCGCGTAGTTGAAATCAATTCCGGTGCCCATTGCCTTCTCCACAAAATAAGCTGGGTCATCCGGGTCGTAGTAGAAAACCCTCCCTTCCTGTACTTGGATGTATCAAATTCTGCATCCTTGGGCCTTTCGGCTGGGGCATCTTTGGTCTCGGCCGCTGCTTTATCCTCTGCACGCTAGGCATAGGCCACGCTCCCGATCGCGATTCCAAGTGTGGCGATGATGAGGAAGACCGCCAAGGCTCCAGTGTTGTCTTTTTGGGCAGAGGCAACGTGTCGGGGAGGGCAAGGGCCAGGCCGAGGGTGAGGATTCCTACTGCCATGTATTGGCCGAAGAACACCTCGGGGCCTTTGTTAGTGAAGCCATTTGCTTCGCCACCAGTGGTGAAATGTGTGGCGTAGGTGTCAGGGATGTTGTCCCAGCCGTAAAGGAGCATGCCCGTGGAAATTACTGTTACTAATGCCCCAAGTACGTAGGGCTGCCAGGTTATTCTGTGCATGTTGCCGTCTGGTGAATGTTTCCAATAGTGGGTAGTTGGTAATTTACACCTCTTTTTCAGGTGGTCGACCCCGGCGGGGTAGTGGGCCGGCGCTGCGGGGCATGCGGCCCTCCCGCTTAAGGGCATCGCGAAGGAGCACTTCGATGAGTGCGTTGACGCTACGGAGGTCATCAGCCGCCCACCTGGCAAGGGCGGCATAGACGTCGGGGTCTAGCCGAAGGGGGACTTGTTTCCTTGGCATGAGGCGGTCGTTTTAGGGGTACAGATTGCCGGCATTGACTACGGGGGTGGTGTTGTTTTCGCTGCACAGTACGACCAGGAGGTTGGAAACCATCGCTGCTCGGCGTTCGTGATCGAGGTCAACGATGTCGCGCTTTTCCAGCTGGTCGAGGGCGGATTCGACCATGGAAACTGCGCCCTCGACGATGGTTTCCCGCGCATCCACGATTGCCGAGGCCTGTTGGCGTTGCAGCATTGCCTGGGCAATTTCCGGCGCGTAGGACAAGGCGGAGATGCGAGCCTCGACGATTTCGAGGCCTGCGACGGCGACGCGGGCGGCGACCTCATCGGCGATTTCCGCACTTACGACGTCGGTGGATCCGGAGAGGGAATGCGCATACTGCGCTGAGGGGGCGTAGGGGTGGGTTGAGGCGACGTGGCGCAGGGCCGATTCTGCTTGGGCTCGGATGAACTCATCGACCTCTTCCACGGCGAAGGTGGCTTTAGCGGTATCGGCTACCTGCCAGACGATGATGGCTGCGATGTCAATGGGGTTGCCGCCGGCATCATTGACCTTGATGACGTTGGTCTCGAAGTTGCGGACACGTACGCTGACTTTCGTTGCGTAGGACAGCGGTGGGACGACAGTTAGTCCCGTTCGCCGGTTGGTGCCTAGGTACTTGCCAAACAGCTGCAGGACTTGGGTGTGTCCGGGGGAGACGACCTTGACCATGCTGAACAGGATGGGCGAGGCGATCAGTGCCAGTACGGCGACAATGCCAAGTAGTATGCCCAGGCCAACGCTAGTTTCCATGAGTGCCGCCATGGCTTGAAGGGCGAGCAAGGCTGCAATTCCCAGCAGGGCGACTGCAATGACGAGGGTGATAATGGCGGCTGCTGCCCCGCCTGTGGTTGCGGGCCGTTCCTGGACATCAACGTTGGTGCCTGTGTGGCCTACTGGATCGGTAGACACTTCGACGGTTTGGGGGATTTTTGGGTCATTACTCATACATAAAGTGATATCACATTTTGAGGATTTGGGGCATTGTCGAGGTGGGGTTACCAGCGATTTTTAGCTTAACGAAAGTGATCTGCAAATTTAAGCAAAGATTTTTGTAAATTTTTTCTCAAATATGGTGGCGCACTACACCCAGACCAAGTGCATGCTTGTATCTTACTCCGACAAGCCCACCGGCCTGTTCTAAGGAGCCATATCCCCCGGGTTGGCCCTAGGGAGCCGAAGCCCGGCGGAGTACATCGAGGAAGTCCGAGCTTTCCCAGTAGCCACTGTGGTCTGCGGGGACTTCCACCCCAATCGCCCCGAAAGAATCACCACCTGGGTCGGGACCGAACAGCCCCTGATGGTTGCTGGTTGCCACCCGTATCGGATCTGAAGTGCCCATCACCGCATACACTTTTCCGCCGGGCTTGATCCGAAGATCCTCCACATCATGCGCCCCAGTCCCCGGGCTGCCCACAAAAACCATGGAATCCACGGGCAGACCCTGGCGAGCTGCAAGGCCCGCTACTAGAGAACCATAGGAATAGCCCACCAACGTTAAGGTACGATCCGAGCCACTACTGGAATCATTGTCCCTTAGTTGATTGGCGTAGTGCTCGATGAATGAATGAACATCCCCGGCGGCGTCATGCGCGCGTCGGTCGCTGATACCGAAGGGCAGCACCCCCGGGGCGTCATAACCCGTCCACATCACTACACGAGAATCTGTTGCGGCCGCTGTCGTCAACGCCCGCTGCAGGTTGCGTTCCCACGAACTGTCGCTGCTGGACCCAACACCGCCGACAATAATGATGTGGCTGCTGGCGCCAGGATCGCCGACTGCGTAGGCAAAGCCTTCACCGGGGGAGTCGAGTAATTCCACCTCAGGGTGCTGTGAAACCCACAGCTCCACGTCATGGGGATGAGGCGGCCACGGTGCATCGAGCTGATCGAGGCCATCTGCCGTGGCAGTTAACACGGGCATGAGGGAAGGATTGGTGAATTGCGCGATACGGCGAAGCTCATCGGCACCATGCTGGTCAATGGCCCAGGCAATCTGACCAAAAGCATCAAACAATGCCCGAGCGTCAGGCAGTAATTCGACCGCATGGTCCGCGGCATACAACATATTCCCCGAGCGCAGGTAAATCCCCACGGCGGCAAGATGATCGATTGCTTCGGCCACACGCTGCTCAAGATCCCGACGGGCGGTGGCGATTGCACTGGTAACACCTTCTGCCTGCTGCAACACCGAGATGACCTGCTCAGCGGGGGAGGTTAGACGCAGGTGGGCGGTGAACGCTTCGTCGAAGGCTGCTCCGCTGACGCTTCGCCCAAGGTGGGCATACCAGCTATCGCTGACGAGCTCGCGATGATCCGACAGTTGCTGTGCCCACACGCGCAAGGCTGCCTCGAGGGTGGATAAGCCATGGGATGCTGAGGGTGGGCCAGTGGGTAGACGAAGACTCACCGCGTGTGCCCTCCATCCAACACCTCGGTCAGGACATCGTCCTGCTGCCATACGCTGGCAATAAACTCTGCAACCGATGCCCTCAGCTGGGCAACTGCCTGATCCATAAGCGAAGTTGAGTGCTCGCAGGCAGATACTAAATCTGATGCGGCGGAGCGGAAGGCTTCTAAGGATCCTAGGTGTTCGCAAAAGCCTAAGCCTGTTGAGTCGGGCGGTGCCACTTGTGGTCGCGGCATCGGGTCGAAACAAGGCATCGCATCCAAAAAGCTGGAGTTCATAATGCTTAAGTGTTCGGTGAGCGGTGATTGTTTGGAAGTCATGGCACCAGTGTGCGAGATACCTGTGTTGTGGGCACTGTGTCCGCATAGCTTGGTTGTGGACAATAGTGCTACGAGTTAGAAGAATTTCACATAGGCTTGACCCATGCGTGTTGCACTAGCCCAGCTCACAACAGGTCCCAGCCCTTCCGATAATGCCCGGCAAGTATGCCAACTAATTTCCGAGGCAAGCGGGAAGGGCGCGCAACTTGTGGCGTTTCCGGAGGCAACGTCGCAGGCTTTTGGAACCGGGCGGCTCGATCACAATGCGGAGTGCATCGAAGATTTCCTAGCCCCCATCCGGCAGGCAGCCCAGGAGCATTCCATCGCGGTGGTCGTCGGTGGCTTCACCCCAGCCGACAACCAAGAGGGGCGCAATCGGGTGCACAATACCTTGTTCGTCGTCCTTCCGGACGGCACCGAGCACCGGTATAACAAGCGCCACTGTTACGATGCCTTCGGGTTTAAAGAGTCTGACAACGTCAAGTCAGGTGAAGCCAATCTGACCTTCACTTACGAGGGGGTCTGCTGGGGCGTAGCAACCTGTTACGACATTCGCTTCCCACAGCAGTTTAAACAGCTCGCACGCGCTGGGGCCCAGGCGATCATCGTGTCCGCATCGTGGCAAAGTGGGCCGGGTAAAGTACGCCAGTGGAACACCTTGGGTTCTGCTCGGGCAATGGACTCCACCTGCGTGGTTTTCGCTGTCGACCAGGCAGACCCCGAAACCCAAGGGATCACCCGCGAAGGCCCATGCGGCGTGGGCAATAGCGGTGTTTTCCTGGCGGACGGAACCCCTTCGGAGAGCCTTGGGGCCGAGCCAGGACTGCTCATCCATGACCTAGACGTCGAGGGTGTTGACGCCGTGCGAAAAACTCTGCCGGTGCTGGCCGACGATTAGCCGGAAGCAGTGCGCAGCGAGCGGATGTGACTGCCCGGAGTGCCCGCTGCGCGCATTGCCGACGCGACGTCATTGATGGTGTGATCGGTCGCGAAGATCAACACGTCCCGGTCTTCCCAGCTGCCGAAGCGCGGAACCACGTCGGCAAGAGAACCGACCTGCGGCAGGTGCAGGCCGCGGGGACAGGAGCAGTGCTCGGTGGGGGACAACCACCAGGGGTCTCGTTCTTCCTGGTAGACCGGGGTGATGGATAACCACGGGCTTGTGCCGGCCAACTGCCACAGCCCCAACAGGTCGTAAAGCCGGCCCGGTGAAGTGCCACCGAAGAATAGGTGAGTGCGGGTAGTGACGCCGCGTTGGAGCAGGTCGAGGATGATCGCGCGGGCCGATGCGAGACCTGTTTCTTCGGCAATGAGCAGTAGTTCCTGATCGCCTGTCACGGCGGTATTTCCGCTGGAAAGCCCCAGCGTCCAGGTGTCGCCCGCGCGGGGCACCGGGGAAGGCTTGGACAGGTGAAATTCGACGTGGCCTTGATCATTGGACGGTAGGGCGGGGGCGAGGCGGCGCCACTGACCGGGGGTGATATCCGGGCAGGCCTGGACCTGCTGCCCGGCGAGGTAAGCGATGGGGCGTTGCGCGACCATGCGAACTACGACAATGTCCGCGTTGCGCTGTTCGACGTCGACGACGGTTGCGGTGGTGGTTGTGGGTTCTAGGCTTTTGGCATGCGTAGCCATGAGCGAGCATGCTTCGCGCAGCGCTTTTTCGGCGGCGAGTACCTGCTGGAAGGGCTGGTCGGCGCAGCTGTCGCGTAGTGCTTCGCACAGGGCGTCCGCTGCCGCAAGGTACAGTGCGGGGTCCGGCGGCATGTAGGCCACGTGTTCGGTGGCGAGGGCGCGCAGGGCGCCTGCCCCCGCGGCGTCAATACGCGGTGAGAGGGGTGTTTGTGTGCCGGAATCCTGCGGGCCCGGGGTGCTGTGGGTGAGGATGAACAGGACTGCGGTCGTGAGTTCGGTGTGGGGGTTGGGGCCGAAAAACGATATGAGGCCTGGGGCTCGGCGCAGCAGGGCGGAGTGTGCGAGGTCGCCGAAGTGGGAGAGGCGCTTCGGTTCGGCGCGGAGGGTGTCGGCGAGAGTCACCACCTAAGTATGCCGCAGCCCGCAAGGTTGAATGTGGTCGACTCAAAAAATTTTGTAGATTTTTTACTTGAGTGGAACACACTCAACTTCTCGTGCGTTATACACAATGAGAGGGCGCGACAAGCCCCATAGATAAAGGAGAAACATAATGGATACATTCACACCAACCACAAAAACCAACGAAGCTTTACAAGCCGCTTTGCAGCAGGCCAGCGCATTAGGAAACCCCGACATTCGCCCGGCCCACATACTGGTGGCCTTGCTTAAACAGCAAGATTCCATCGCTTACCCGGTGCTTAAAGCCGCAGGCGTTGAAGCTGATGCGGTGCTGGCCAAGGCGCAAGCACTTGTCGATTCTTACCCCAAAGCTCAAGGCTCCGGTATCGCGAAGCCCAACTTTAACCGTGACTGCCTCAACGCCTTTACCGCAGCTCAAGAGCTAGCCGGCGAGCTTGGCGACGAGTTTGTGTCCACCGAAGTCCTGCTTGCAGGTATTACGCGCGGAGAATCCGATGCGGCTAAAGCCTTGCAGGAACAAGGTGCCACCTACGACGCTATCAAGGGTGCCTTTCCGACCGTACGGGGTAGCCAACGCGTCACCAGCGAAGACCCCGAAGGGCAGTTCCAGGCATTGGAGAAGTACTCCACCGACCTCACCAAGCGTGCCCGCGAAGGCAAGATCGATCCCGTCATTGGTAGGGATGAGGAAATCCGCCGCGTGGTACAGGTGCTGAGCCGTCGTACCAAAAACAATCCGGTGCTTATTGGTGAGCCCGGTGTGGGTAAGACAGCGATTGTCGAAGGCCTTGCGCGCCGCATTGTTGCGGGTGACGTCCCTGAGTCCCTCAAAGGCAAGACGCTGATTAGCCTTGACCTGGGTTCGATGGTCGCCGGCGCGAAATACCGCGGTGAGTTTGAGGAACGCCTTAAGGCCGTGCTCGACGAAATCAAGAATGCCGACGGGCGGATCATCACCTTCATCGACGAGATCCACACCATCGTCGGTGCCGGCGCGACCGGTGACTCCGCAATGGACGCTGGCAACATGATCAAGCCCCTGCTCGCCCGCGGTGAACTGCGTTTGGTCGGAGCCACAACTCTGGAGGAGTACAGGAAGTACATCGAGAAGGACGCCGCGTTGGAGCGCCGTTTCCAGCAGGTTTACGTGGGCGAACCCAGTGTTGAAGACGCCGTGGGTATCTTGCGTGGCCTGAAGGAACGCTACGAGGTGCACCATGGTGTGCGCATCCAGGACTCCGCGCTGGTTGCTGCGGCTACTTTGTCCGACCGCTACATCACCTCCCGCTTCCTGCCGGATAAGGCCATCGACCTCGTGGATGAGGCTGCCAGTCGACTGCGCATGGAGATTGATTCCTCCCCGGAGGAGATCGACGCTTTGGAGCGCACGGTTCGCCGCTTGGAGATTGAGGAAATGGCTCTGGCGAAGGAAACGGACGCCGCGTCGGTCGAGCGCCTGGCTAAGCTGCGCCAAGAACTCGCGGATGAACGCGAGACTTTGAGCGAGTTGACTGCCCGCTGGTCCAACGAGAAAACCGCCATTGACAAGGTGCGTGAGGCCAAAGAACAACTGGAATCGCTGCGTCAAGAGTCCGAGATTGCCGAGCGTGAAGGTGACTTTGGCAAGGTTGCAGAGCTGCGCTACGGCCGCATCCCCGAGTTGGAGAAGCAAGTCGAGGAGGCTGAAGCGGAGGTGGCGGAATCCGGCAACAATTCCATGCTGTCGGAGGAAGTCACCCCGGACACTATCGCCGAGGTGGTCAGCGCCTGGACTGGTATTCCCGCCGGCAAGATGATGCAGGGTGAGACCGAAAAACTGCTGGAGATGGAGTCCTTCCTCGCCAAGCGCGTGGTCGGCCAGGACGAAGCCGTCGTGGCAGTGTCGGACGCTGTGCGCCGTGCCCGCGCGGGCGTCTCCGATCCTGATCGCCCCACCGGTAGCTTCCTGTTCCTCGGCCCCACGGGTGTGGGTAAGACGGAGCTTGCGAAGTCCTTGGCGGAATTCCTCTTTGACGACGAGCGCGCCATGGTCCGCATCGACATGAGCGAGTACGGCGAGAAGCATGCTGTTGCCCGCCTGGTTGGTGCTCCTCCCGGATACGTTGGTTACGACCAGGGTGGACAGTTGACGGAGGCTGTACGCCGCCGCCCCTACACCGTGGTGCTGTTCGACGAGGTGGAAAAGGCCCACCCGGATGTCTTCGACATTCTGTTGCAGGTGTTGGACGAAGGTCGCTTGACCGATGGCCAGGGCCGCACGGTGGACTTCCGCAACACCATCTTGATCCTCACCTCCAACCTGGGTGCCGGCGGTACTAGGGAGCAGATGATGGACGCGGTGAAGGCAGCGTTCAAACCGGAGTTTGTGAACCGCTTGGATGATGTGGTGATCTTTGATCCTCTAAGCAAGGAGCAGCTGACCAGCATCGTTGACATCCAGATTGGGTCTCTGCAGAAGCGTTTGGTTGCCCGCAGGTTGACGCTGATTGTTGATGACGCCGCGAAAGTCTGGTTGGCGGAGCGCGGTTACGACCCTGCGTATGGCGCCCGCCCGTTGCGCCGTTTGGTGCAGCAGGCCATTGGTGACCAGTTGGCTAAGAAGTTGTTGGCTGGCGATGTGCGTGATGGTGACGCCGTGGTCGTTGGTGTTGCCGATGACGGTGAGTCCCTGAAGGTGGGTGTTTAGTACACACTATTGGCGCTGCAGCGCCGATATTGGGGTGGTTCGCATTTCGTGAACCACCCCTTTTTTATTGCGCCGACCCACTCTGACCAGGGTTACACTGATAGGCATGAGCATCATTGTTAGCGTCGACGAACTCACCGACCGGCTTTACCACGGCAGCCGCACAACACTGTTGGCCTGCACCTGGGTCGCTGGCGAAGACGCAACCCAAAAAAAGTTTCACTCCGAGCACATCCCCACAGCACTGTGCTGCGACCCAGCAACCCAACTCGCCGCAGTACCCAGCAGCAAGCTCGGACGAAACCCACTACCCGACAAAGCAATACTCCAACGCGCATTCAACTCCTGGGGTCTCCAAGACAACCATGAGGTCGTCGTCTACGACCAAGGCAAAGGCATCTACGCTGCACGCGCCTGGTGGATCCTCACCTGGGCGGGCGTGAGCAACGTCAAAATCCTCGACGGCGGACTCGATGCATGGGAAGCAGCCGGCGGCGACACTGTAGGCGGCCCCGGCAACCTACACAACAACTGCACCCTCACCCCAGAACCCGGCCAACTGCCCGTAGCCACCATCGATGATGTCAAAGCAGGCAACAAACTACTCATCGACACTCGCGAAGCAAACCGCTACCAAGGCCGCAAAGAGCACCTAGACCTCAAGGCAGGGCACATTCCAGGCGCAGTCAACCTGCCCTCCCGAGAACTGCTTAACGAAGACAACACATACAAAACTCCCGAGCAGATCCGCATAACGTTTGAATCCGTCGGAGTCACCGATCCCCGCGACGTCATCATCTATTCCGGATCCGGCATTCACAGCTGCCAAGCAGTCGCCGCCATGCACCACGCAGGACTCCCCGGCGCAGCAATCTACATGGGCGGCTGGTCACAATGGTGCGCCGACCCCAACAACCCAGTACAACACGGGGCCTAACACATGCTCACGGACCTGCTCACGCGCATCGCAGACGCACTCAAACGTGCTGCAACTATGGGCTCCCGCATGCTCCGCAAAAACACCGCCACAAACAGCCAGGCGGAACTAGCGGAAGCATGGGGACTGCCCGGCAAAAAACTCAAGCACACTCAGAAGCACGAGTACCTCAGCCACCACGTGTACACCACACAGGACCCACCACTCGTAGCCGTAAAGCGCACTGTTAGCTCGCCGCAGACACTCAGCTTCTTCCGGAAACAAGATGGCTGGACCTGCGACAACCCCTACATGGACGCGGATCCCCGCACCCACCCCGCATTGCAAGAACTGCCGGACAAATTCACCAAATTCTGGTGCATATCCGACTGGCTCGTCGCGGCAGGCGACACCGAACCGCATCCGGGGTTGATCACGCTGGCCAACATTGCCCACATACTGCCCAGCAAACACACCCCATGGGACGAGCTCATACGCGTCGACACCGACGACAACAACGCGCAGAACATCACACCCCCACTGCCACAGCCCCCAGCGATCAAACTACCCACCCGCTACCAACACGAGCAACGCGGCAGCATCACCCCCACAGGGCTGGGAGCAGACGAAGTGGATGCCATCGCGGAAAAACTCGAGCAACCCAACGTCAGTGACTTCGCCGGCACCCGCATAATACGAAACCTACCCAACACCTCAGTTATCTTTGAAGACGCAACTGAAAAGGCTGACTCAGCAACAACAATGAAAGAAACCAATGACTAAAGTCGACCAACTTGCCCTCAAACGCCTCGCTGAACTGGTGAAAAAGCTCGCCGTTGTTCACGGACGAGTGACCTTGAGCTCCGGAAAAGAAGCCGACTACTACGTCGACCTGCGCCGTGCCACCCTCCACCACGAAGCCTCGCCACTCATCGGCAAACTGCTGCGCCAACTCACCAGCGATTGGGACTACGCCCATGTCGGAGGACTCACCCTCGGCGCAGACCCAGTAGCAACCGCGATCATGCACGCAGAAGGCCGCCCCGTTGACGCATGCGTGGTGCGCAAAGAAGCCAAGAAACACGGCATGCAACGCCGAATCGAAGGCCCCGACATTGTCGGCAAAAAGGTGCTCGTCGTCGAAGACACCACCACCACAGGCAACTCCCCACTCACCGCTGTCGCGGCACTACGCGAAGCCGGCGCAGAAGTAGTAGGTGTCGCAACAGTAGTCGACCGCAACACCGGTGCAGGCGAAGTCATCGCTGCCGAAGGCCTTGAATACCGCTACCTCCTCGGCCTCGAAGACCTTGACCTCGCATAACACCCCTCAGTCGGAGGTCGAGAAGGCTGAGTCTGAACAG
This sequence comes from Corynebacterium argentoratense DSM 44202, assembly GCF_000590555.1. Lineage (NCBI taxonomy): Bacteria > Bacillati > Actinomycetota > Actinomycetes > Mycobacteriales > Corynebacteriaceae > Corynebacterium > Corynebacterium argentoratense. Next base: position 1,864,387 of record NC_022198.1, on the reverse strand, counting down.
TCAGTTGGCCCAACAGAGTGGAACCCCCGCCCCGTTGGGCTCGGGCCTTGGGCTGAAGAACACCCGGGGCAGCCACTGCCCGATGACCCACGCTACGACCCGGTCCTGCTGGCCGAAGGCGACCGACGCAACGTAGTCGACCACTATCGCTACTGGCGGCGCGAAGCCATCGTCGAAGACCTCGACACCAAACGCCACCCGCTGCACATCGCCATCGAAAACTTCGAAAACGACGCCAACATCGGTACCGTCGTGCGAACTGCAAACGCCTTCGCCGCATCCATGGTGCACATCGTGGGGCGTAGTCGATGGAACCGCCGCGGCGCGATGGTCACCGACCGCTACCAGCACCTCATGCACCACCCCGACGTCGACCACCTGTTGAAGTGGGCGCGTGAGAACGGCCTCATCGTCGTAGCGATCGACAACACCCCCGGCTGCGTGCCACTGGAAACCACAGACCTGCCACGCAACTGCCTCCTTCTCTTCGGGCAAGAAGGTCCCGGCGTGACAGAAGCAGCCCAACAAGGCGCCCTCATGACGTGCTCCATCGCCCAATTTGGGTCGACACGATCCATCAATGCGGGGGTGGCTGCGGGTATCGCCATGCACGCATGGATCCGCCAGCACGCCGACTATGGTAATAGTTGGTAACAATCAGCATCACCGCGACGAAAAGATAATCGTGCAAGAAAAATGGGCGTACCGCGCTGACCTCGCGGAGCAAGCAATCAACGAACGGCATGCCAGCCGAGTCTGGGGTATTCCCAAAACCAACCTTGCGGTCGTCACCTGGCCGCCCACCAGCCGGGACAAACTGTTCTTCCACTGGCACTACTGGTGGCAGGCCCATTACCTCGACTGCCTTATCGACGCTGCACACCGCCACCCCACCTCAGCACGCCTTGCCCGGGTGAAGTACACTCTGCGGGGAATCCGCGTGCGCAACCTGCGTAACGTGCGTGCCAACCGCTACTACGACGACAAAGCGTGGTTGGCGCTCGCGTCCCAACGCGTCACAAGCTTGAAAAATCAGAAAGAACCCAAGCACCTTAAGCGGCTGGAAAGCGACATTTCGGGCGGCAAAGACTCCCTCATGGGCGTGGTGCCGTGGCGTACAAACGAAACTTTCTACAACGTTCCCACCAACGGTCCCGCCGCCATTATGTTTGCGCGGGCAGGTCAATTGGGTGCCGCCAAAGAGCTCACTGATTGGGTGTTTGACAACCTAGTAGGCGACGACGGACTGGTCATGGACGGCGTGCGTATGCGCATGCACGGGCCCGAAGTGGTCAAAGACATCCACCCGTACTGCCAGGGCGTCATGCTGGGTGCCTGCCTAGAAATCTCTGATGCCCTACGCAAAGCGGCGGGCCTGGAGCAACCCATCAGTTCGATCGCGGATGCCGAAAAAGCCGATGAAGCCATGGGCTACATCACCAAACTTCGGGACCTAGTGCACTCCATCGCCAAGACAATGGCAACGCCCGGCGGCGTTATTGACTGGCAGACCGGTGGTGGAGACGGTGGACTATTCAAGGGGATCCTCGCCCGCTACCTCGCAGACGTCGCTGTCCGATTGCCCGATGATTCCGGACTTAATCGGGCAACTCGGAAGATCGCTGCCCGTTTGGTTTTGTCTTCTGCGGAGAGTGTCTGGAACCACCGCCTCGAAATAGATGGGCTCCCCGTCTTTAGTGCCGATTGGGTTAATGACGCCGCGTTGCCACAGAATTCAGGCGTCGTCGGCTCCTCCATTTCTGGTGCCGTGAGCAGCTCACAAATCGCTGAACGAGACCTATCCGTGCAGTTATCAGGCTGGATGCTGCTCGAGGCTGCAGCACGAGTATCGCAGGCTGGCTACGCGCGATAACCTGCGGTAGGGGCGGCGTCAGGACCCCAAAAAGGTGGGATATCTCACGACTCCAGCGCGAAAGTGCCCAATCGGGCATAATCGGAAAGTAGAGAACTTAAGACACCCAATTTGGAGGTTTGTTTAATGCCCATCGCAACCCCGGAAGTCTACGCCGAGATGCTCACCAAGGCGAAGAACGGTGGCTACGCCCTTCCCGCCATCAACTGCACCTCGTCCGAGACCATTAACGCAGCCCTCAAGGGCTTCGCCGACGCAGAAAGCGACGGCATCATCCAATTCTCCACCGGTGGTGCAGAGTTCGGCTCTGGCCTTAACGTCAAGAACATGGTCAAGGGTGCAACTGCCCTCGCCGCGTTCGCACACGAAGCAGCAAAGAACTACCCGATCAACATCGCGCTGCACACTGACCACTGCCAGAAGGAAAAGCTGGACACCTACGTCCGCCCCCTGATCGCCATTTCCCAGGAGCGCGTCGACCGCGGCGAGCTGCCCCTGTTCCAGTCCCACATGTGGGACGGCTCCGCTATCCCGATCGATGAGAACCTCGAAATCGCCCAGGAGCTGCTGGCTAAGGCTAAGGCCGCCAACATCATCCTCGAGCTCGAGATCGGTGTCGTCGGTGGCGAAGAGGACGGCGTCGAAGCCAAGGCTGGTGCACAGCTGTACACCTCCGTCGAAGACTTCGAAAAGACCATCGACGCTATCGGCGCCGGTGAGCAGGGCCGCTACCTGCTGGCTGCAACCTTCGGCAACGTCCACGGCGTCTACAAGCCCGGCAACGTCAAGCTGCGGCCCGAGGTCCTCCTGGAAGGCCAGAAAGCAGCCGCTAAGAAGCTCGGTCTCGACGAAGGCGCAATGCCCTTCGACTTCGTCTTCCACGGTGGCTCCGGCTCCGAGAAGGAAAAGATTGAAGAAGCCCTGCGCTACGGCGTTGTGAAGATGAACGTCGACACCGACACCCAGTACGCCTTCACCCGCCCCGTCGCCGGCCACATGTTCACCAACTACGACGGCGTTTTGAAGATCGACGGCGAAGTCGGCAACAAGAAGGTCTACGACCCCCGCTCCTACCTCAAGGCTGCTGAGGCCGGCATGGCAGAGCGCGTCGTCGAGTCCTGCACCGACCTGCACTCCGTAGGCACCACCCTGAACAAGTAAACCCTGTACCCCTGCAGCTAAAGCAGGCGGAACAGCTTAAAACCCTGCAGCGTTACCCACCACTACCATGGAAGGGCAACGCCGTGGGGTGTTTGCTTTTGTACTGTTTAAACCCAGCACAGTAACCTCACGAGCCAACAATGGGAGGCCGACGATGCCCACGATGGGCCTGCACTACGCACCCAACCTCATCACCACACGATGGCAACGGCTCAAAGCCTCGCTGTTTCCCATCCTCCAAGTAGGCGTCGCAGCGGGCTTCGCAAACCTCATTGCCGTCCACCTGTTCAGCCACCACCAACCATTCTTCGCCCCCATGGCCGCAGTTATCGTCCTCGGCCTTACCGGTGGGGACAGACTGCGGCGAGCAGTCGAACTCAACATTGGTGTGTCCTTGGGTGTTGGTGTGGGTGACCTTTTCGTCGGGCACTTCGGTACCGGCTGGTGGCAAATGCCGCTGCTCGTCATGGCCTCCCTCGCCGTAGCCGTGTTCCTCGACAAAGGCCCGCTCATGGCCACCCAAGCCGCCCTGGGGTCGGTGTTGATCGCAACCATCATGCCGCCCGGCACCTCCGGCGGATCGGGCCGCATGCTTGACGCTTTCGTCGGTGGCTTTATCGGCGTCATCGTCATCGCTCTCATGCCAACCAGCCCGCTTAAGGGCGGGCGCATGGAAATTTCTAAAGTGCTCGCATTAACTGCCTCCACCCTCGCAGAAGTTGCGGCAGCAATTCCCGAACAAGATGCCGAGCGCATTCAGAAAGCTCTGAAGAAAGCTCGTGGTTCGCAGGCAAACATCAACAGCATGATCGCCGCAGCGAAAGAGGGGGAGGAATCAGTCGCGGTGTCGCCCCTGTTGTGGCGCCATAAGCGTCGCATCAAATCCTTGGTGCGCATCCTGAACCCCGTCGATAATGCGATGAGAAACACCCGTGTGCTCTCGCGACGGGCACTCACCCTGGTTGAAGACCATGACACCGTGTCGAAAGAGCAGCTGTGGATTATCTCCAGTCTTGCGGATGTAGCTGGCCAATTAGCTGAGCTCTACACGAAATCCGGAGACCTAGATGAGCATGTCGCTATTCCTGAGCTCGTGCGTCGCTTAAGGGAGTTGGGGGCTCGCGCTGGACTGGAAGTGGCCGAGGGTGGGGTGCTGACCGCGCAGGTGATTCTAGCGCAGTCGCGGTCGATCATTGTCGACCTGTTGCAAGTATGCGGGATGTCGCGCTACTCGGCTGTGGCAGTGCTTCAGCCGACGAGCGAGCACCCCGCGATGCCCCCCGAGGTGCGCGACTAGTTGTCCATCACGTCGTGGCGGACGATAGTCTGGTCGCGGCCGGGGCCAACGCCAATGTAGGAGATGCGGCAACCAGATAGCTCCTCCAGGCGCAGGACGTAGTCCTGAGCCTTCTGGGGGAGCTCTTCAAAGGACTTGCAGCCCGTGATGTCTTCGTCCCACGCCGGCATCGTTTCGTAGATGGGGGAGGCGTGGTGGAAGTCGGACTGGGTCATCGGCATCTCATCAAAGCGAGTGCCGTCGACGTCGTAGGCCACACAGATTGGGATCTCGCCGATGCCGGTGAGCACGTCGAGCTTGGTGAGGAACAAATCGGTAAAGCCGTTGACGCGGGATGCATAACGGGCAATCACAGAGTCGTACCAACCACAACGGCGCTTACGGCCGGTGTTCACTCCGATCTCGCCGCCGGTGGTTTGCAGGAACTCGCCCCACTTGTCGAACAGTTCAGTGGGGAAGGGGCCGGCACCAACGCGGGTGGTGTAGGCCTTGATGATACCCAGGGAGCTGGTGATCTTTGTGGGGCCGATACCGGATCCCACGCAGGCGCCGCCGGCAGTCGGGTTGGAGGAGGTCACGAAGGGGTAGGTGCCGTGGTCGACGTCCAGCATGGTTGCCTGGCCGCCCTCCATCAGCACATGCTTGCCCTCATCGAGTGCCTTGTTGAGCTCCAGTTCGGCCTCGATAACCATGGGGCGCAGGCGGTCGGCGTAGGACAGGAAGTACTGCACAATTTCCTCAGCCACGATGGCTTTGCGGTTGTACATCTTCACCAGGATTTGGTTCTTGACGTCGAGCGCGGATTCGACCTTCTGGCGCAGGATGGACTCGTCAAAGATGTCCTGGACGCGGATACCGACGCGGGAGACCTTATCGGCGTAGGTCGGGCCGATGCCGCGGCCGGTGGTGCCGATGGCACGCTTGCCTAGGAAGCGCTCCTGCACTCGGTCGAGGACCTGGTGGTAGGGGGCGACGACGTGGGCGTTGGCGGAGATGCGCAGGCGGGAAGCGTTGGCGCCGCGGGCCTCGAGTCCGTCGATTTCCTCAAACAGGGCTTCGAGGTTGATGACGACACCGTTGCCCAGGATTGGGGTGGCGTTTTCGGAGAGTACACCTGCAGGCAGCAGCTTGAGTTCGTATTTTTCACCGCCGACGACGACGGTGTGGCCGGCGTTGTTACCACCGTTGGGTTTGACGACGTAGTCGACGAGCCCGCCGAGGATGTCTGTGGCTTTGCCTTTTCCTTCGTCGCCCCATTGGGCACCGACGATGACGATTGCGGCCATTATGTTCCTTATTTCGCGTGCGTACTGCGGACGGTGCATTATCTTACTATGTTGATCTTGCGCTGTGGCCAGGCTGTCTGCCCTGTGGAAAGTGTGGACCTGCCTGCGGTCCCGGGGCGTCGTGACTTGCGGGTGGTTGACGACTACTGTGCGCAGGCATTACCGGAGGATCCGACGCCTTCTCTGGACGAGATGTTCCGCAGTCCGGAGGCTCCGCACCAGGGGGAACCCGGTCCGGCGCCGCAGGCTGAGTACGTCCAGGGGGATCCGCGGATTGTTGTTGTGGGGTCTGACGCCGCGTTGTCTGCCGTCCTCACGCGCCTGATGCGCCGCGACAGTTTGTGGATGCCTGTGGCGTGGGTGCCTGATGATGTGCGCAGTCCGGCGGCGGTGAACTTTGGCATTGTTGACCCGTGGTCGGTGGCATTTGAAGGTACGGTTCGTCCCGCGCCGTGTATTCGTGATGACGCCGGGGTGGTTGTTGCTGGCCAGGCGGAGATTGCGGTGCCAGTGGGTGAAGTGGTGGTTGATTCGCAGGTGTTGGTGTCGAAGGTGCGGAAGCGTCGCTTCTTCGATGCGCCGGCGGTGGCGCGGTTGGTGCCGCTCATGGGGGCGCCGGGAATCGCGGCGACGGCTGTGGGGCGCAGGGGTAACGCGGCGTCATCAATTAAGACGGGTAGGGCAGTGCAGGCGGGGGGAAGTGGGCTGCTTGTCAGCGTGGATGGGGTGCCGCGGGCTAGAGAAGTAGATAAGGTGACTTTTTATAGGCACGTGCGTGATCTGCAGATTGTGCGGCCTGGTGATTGTGGATAGATTACTGCTACACTTTAGACCGCTTGGTCTATGTTGATTGAATAGATAGGTACAAACATGAATGGAGCTAAAGCCATAGCGCTTGGCACTGCAGCACTCGCCCTGATCGGTTTGAGCGCATGCTCCACCGACACCTCCGACGAGGGCGCAACCGGACACAACTACGTCACCGCCTACGGCTGCGAACCGAAACGCGGACTCGTGCCCGCAGACACCAACGAAATCTGCGGCACCCGCGTAGTACGAAGCATCTTCGCAGGCCTCGTCAGCGTCGATGAAAAAGGCGACCCCCACAATGACCTCGCAGAGGACATCAGCCTCGAAGGTGACCGCACCTACCATGTCACCCTCAAAGACGGCCTCAAGTTCTCCGACGGTTCGCCGCTGACCTCCCACAACTTCGTCGACGCATGGAACTTCGCAGTCGCCAATGACCTGGTGAGCGCCAAGTTCCTCAAACCCATCAAGGGTTACGCAGATAGCGTCGAGAAGCTCGAAGGACTGAGCGTCCAAGACGACCGCCACTTCACCATCGAGCTCGGCCAACCCCAGTCAGACTTCCTGCTGGCCTTGTCCTACCACGCGTACTTCCCCATGCCGGACTCCGCGCTGGAAGACATCAAAGCCTACGGTGAGAACCCCATCGGCGCAGGCCCCTACAAGCTCACCGATTGGCAGCACGAAAGCACCCTGACCATCGTCCCGAACGAGAACTACACGGGCGAGTTCAAGCCACGCAACGACGGCATCAAGTTCGTCATGTACCCCAAGCTCGAAGCCGCCTACGCGGACTTGCAGGCCGACAACCTCGACGTCCTCGACCAGATTCCCACCAACCTCTACGACACCTTCAAACAGGACCTCGATGGTCGCGGTGAGTCCCAGCCGGCAGGCGTCGCCCAGTACCTTGGCATTAATTACAACTCCCCGCACTTCGGTAACACGGAGGAAGGCCGCCTGCGCCGCAAAGCCATCTCGATGGCTTTCGACCGCAAGGAGATCTCCGACAAGATTTTGGGTGGTGTGCGCGAGCCCGCCACCGAGTTCACAGCAGCCGTCAACAGTGGCTACTCTGCTGACATCCCCGGCCACGAATTCCTGGAATTCAACCCCGAGCGTGCACGTGAACTCTGGGCGCAGGCTGACGCCATCAGCCCCTACGAGGGTCAACTGAAGCTTTCCTTCAACGCCGATGCCGACCACCGCCCGTGGATGGAAGCCATCGCCAACCAGCTGCGTAACGAGCTCAAGGTCGATGCCGTCCTCAACCCCTATCCCGACTTCAAGTCAATGATTTCTGACGTCGCGGGCGGCTCCATCGAAGGCATCTACCGCACCGGGTGGTTCGGTGACTACCCGAGCCAAAACAACTTCCTCACCCCGATGTTCAGCACCGGCGGCGCAGGCAACGACGAGCTATACAACAGCGAACGCTTTGACGCCGCGTTGGCCGACGCCAATTCCAAGCCGACCGTCGAGGAAGCCAACAAGGGCTACCTGAAGTCGCAGGAAATCCTGTTCGACGACATGCCGTTGATCCCGACGTGGTACGGCGCGGTCGCTGGAGGCTACTCCACCAAGGTCCACGACGTGGTCTTCTCGTGGAATAGCTTCCCGCTGTACTACAAGATCACCAAGGACTAGTAGTACACGCGAGCCCAGCCCCGGGAGCCACCCCTGTTCGTGGAGTTCCCGGGGCTTTCCTTATTCCTTTTTCTCTATGGTGATAGGCATGACTGACTCAGCACCGTGGATCCCCTGCTACCCGGCAGCGCACTGATGCTCATCAACCCCTTCCCAGGAGCGATACTACTGGGTGCCGTGATCAGCCTTGGGATCGCCGCGGCCATCTACCTCGCTGGCGTGAACTTCGCGGTGAAGAAACTCGACTGGCCGAGCGTATTCGCATACGTCCGTAACTGGACATCGGCCTAACAACCCCAAGACATAAGTGTAAGGGGCGCGGAGCGGCTTATCGCCGTTCGCTACACTCGCCTGCGCTGGAGTCCGCTTATGCGGGCTCCAGCGGGCTCATAATCGCTCACGTCGACAAGCCCTCCGCGCCCCTGAGTCTTACTGTGCCTGGACGGGCTTTTCAGCAGACCAGGGGAAGACGATCCAATCGTCGGTGCGCTTCCACACGTAATCCGGGGAGATCTCGGAGCGAGACTTACCGTACAACACGGCGGAGCGGCAGTCCGCGCCTTCCTTGGCCAGCAAATCCAGCACGAGAGCCAGGGTGCGTCCGGAGTCCGCGACGTCATCAACCACGAGAAGCTTCTTGTTGCGGATCGAATCCACATCCAGCAGAGGCTCCAACAGAACTGGATCAGGCAGGGTTTCCTCAACGTCGGTATAGAACTCAACGTTGATGGCATCGGAGAGCTTCACGCCCATTGCATAGGACAATGCGCCTGCGGGCAGCAAGCCACCGCGAGCAACGGCGATGATGATGTCCGGTTCGAAACCACTGTTGACGATCTGTTGGGCGAGCTCACGGGAGGCAACACCGAAGCCCTCCCACGTGAGGATTTCTTTAACTTCAAGGTCTGATGAGTCCGCGTGGTAAGCCATGGTGAAATCCTACCCCGTTGCGGGAATAGTCTCACGGATACGGTTCGCGGCCTCCACCATGTTGCGCAGGCAGGCCCGTGTTTCCTCCCAGTCGCGGGTTTTCAGGCCGCAGTCTGGGTTGACCCACAGGAGTTCTGGATTCTCACCGGATTCCCTGAAGCAACGTGCCCCGCAAGCATAAGAGTGAACCGAGCTGTCTACAAAATTTGGTCTAGACTTGTGTGCATGTTTACCCCTCGAAAGATCGGTACCCCTTTGTCGCCAACCGCAACCCGGGTGTTGCTCCTGGGCTCCGGCGAGCTAGGCAAAGAGGTGGCCATCGCTTTCCAAAGGCTTGGCGTTGAGGTGCATGCGGCGGATCGCTATTCGGATGCCCCTGCCCACCAGATCGCCCATTTCGCTTACACCCTGGACATGATGGATCCGGAAGAGGTCACGGCGCTGGTGGAAAAAGTCCGCCCGCACTTCATTGTCCCCGAGATTGAAGCAATCGCCACCGAGGCGTTGCGTGATTTGGAGGAAGCCTCCTTCACTGTCATCCCGACCGCGGAAGCAACGCAGTTGACGATGAACCGCGAGGGTATCCGCAGGCTCGCAGCCGAAGAACTCGGCCTTCCCACCAGTAATTATGCTTTTGCTGACACCTTTGAAGAGTTCGAGCAAGCGGTGGAAACCATTGGTATGCCCTGCGTGGTCAAACCGGTGATGAGCTCCTCCGGCAAGGGGCAATCCGTCATCAAAAACACCGATGACGTCGCGTCGGCCTGGGAGTATGCGATCGCTGGCGGCCGCGTGAGCGCAAGCCGGGTGATTGTCGAAGGCTTTGTGGAATTTGATTACGAAATCACGTTGCTCACTGTGCGTTCCATTGATCCCGTCAGCGGGGAGGCCGCCACCTGGTTCTGTGAACCCATCGGCCACAGGCAGGACAGCGGCGATTACGTTGAAAGCTGGCAGCCCATGCCGATGAGTGAAGAAGCCTTGGACAACGCTCGTAGCGTTGCGGCGCGCATTACGCGCGCCCTGGGCGGCCGTGGTGTGTTCGGTGTGGAGCTGTTTATTTCTGGTGACGAGGTCTACTTCTCTGAAGTCTCGCCGCGTCCTCACGACACCGGCATGGTCACGATGTGCTCACAGCGCTTTAGCGAGTTCGAGCTGCATGCCCGAGCAATCCTGGGCTTGCCGATTGATGTCACCGTCACCTCACCAGGTGCATCCGCTGTTATCTACGGCGGCATGGAGGCCAAGCATATTGGTTACGAGGGTGTCGCTGAGGCCCTATCGATTCCAGAGTCGGAGGTGCGCCTGTTCGGCAAGCCAGAAGCCCACGTGCGCCGCAGAATGGGCGTGGCACTAGCTACCGCAGAAGACATCGACACTGCTCGGACGCGGGCGACCCGCGCCGCCGCGGCAGTCACTCCGGTAAAGACCTAAGAGCAAAAAGCTTTGCAAAAAGGACGATGGGGCTGCCCGGCATAGGGCAGCCCCATCGTCCTTAAACGTCTATCCGGTGCGAGGGTGCGCGGCGATTAGCTGCGGCTGTGGCGCACCATCTCTTCCCACTCGACGACCTTCTTGCGCTCGCGGCCCTCAGCCTCGCCGCGCTCACGCTCGACGGCGTCAAGCTTGTGCCACCCCTCCCAGGTGGTGTACTCGATGCCCTTGCCCTCGAGGAAACCGATCACGGCATCCAACTCGGGCTGTGCAGGAGTGGGCAGGTTGCCCGCGGCGTCATCGGCAAGCAACATCTCGATGGTTTCCTTCGCATCACCCTTAGTGTTGCCAATCAGGCCAACGGGGCCGCGCTTGATCCAGCCAGTGGTGTACAGGCCAGCGATCGGGGAGCCGTCAACACCGTCAAGCACATGCCCGCCATCGTTGGGAATAACGGCGGCACGATCGTCAAAAGGCACATCGTTCACGGCATCGGAACGGTAACCGACAGCGCGGTAAATCGCCTGCACAGGCCAGGTGTTGAACTCGCCGGTACCGACGACACCACCCTTGCCGTCTAGCTGCATACGCTCGGTCTTCAAGCCGGCAACCTTACCGTCTTCCCCAATGACCTCCACCGGGGATTCGAAGAAGTGAATGAACAGCTTGTGCGGCGCGCCCTTGGGGTCGCGGATAGCGTACTGCTCGAGGGTCTGGCACACCAGGTCCTGGGACTTGGATTCGCGCCGGGCTGCCTCGGAGGCCTCGTCGTAGTCGATGTCTTCGGGATTGACCACAACTTCAATGGTGGGGGAGTGGTCGAGCTCCTTGAGCTCCAGCGGGGTGAATTTCGCCTGGGCGGGGCCGCGACGGCCGAAGACGTGCACCTCGGTGGCCTTGTTATTCTTCAGCGTTTCGTACACGTTGTCCGGGATCTCCGTGACGTGCAGTTCCTCACCGGTTTTGGCGAGGACGCGCGCGACGTCAAGACCCACGTTGCCCACGCCGATCACAGCAACCTTTTCCGCAGACAGGTCCCAGGTGCGGGGGAATTCGGGGTTGCCGTCGTAGAAGCCAACGAATTCTGCGGCGCCGTGGCTGCCCTCTAGGTCAATACCGGGAATATTGAGGTCGCGGTCGGCGGTCGCACCGGTGGCGAACACGACAGCATCGTAGAATTGCTGCAGCTCAGAGACGGTGACGTCCTTGCCGACATCAACGTTGCCGAGTAGGCGAAGTTCGGGCTTTTCCATCACCTTGTACAGCGCGTTGACAATACCCTTAATTCGGGGGTGGTCGGGGGCGACTCCGTAGCGAATCAGACCGAAGGGAGCGGGCATACGCTCAAAAAGATCGACGCGGACGTCGCGGTCGGACTTCATCAAAAGGTCGGAGGCGTAAATCCCGGCTGGGCCGGAACCGATGACAGCAACACGCAATGGACGCACAGACATTCCTTATGGTTTAAAAGATAGGGTTTGCTCTCAATGCTTACACACGCAGGCACCAAACAGCTAAACTTGTTCGATGTATCACAAAAGCCCTGCGTGGCGAGCGGCCGCACATGATGGAAGGACCAACCTTGAGCGCTAACTCCGTGATCTTCACGTCGATCGGACGCACGTGCAAGGGGGTGGACGTCGCGGGCCTTGCCCGGGCGTTGGGCCTCACACACAAATCACTCGTCGCGGGCGAGGTCAACTCTTTGGCCGCGGTGATCGCTGCGGAGCCCCTGAGCGAGCCCTCCCTTTTGCAAGGCACTGGCTCTCTGGACTTCGACGCCAAAGCAGCCGCAGCACTGGGCGTTCCCCTGCTGCTGTTGGTTGCAGAGGACATCGACGCCCGCGTGGCCTTGTCCTACGAGCACGCGGAAGATCTGGGCGCGGTGATCGCAGGTCACGTGACTGCCGCAGAGCTCGACAATCTTGATGACGCCGCGACGCTCGAGCGCATCACGGAACTCACGCGCACCCCGGCTGACGTGGTGATGAATGCTGTGACCTTCGAGCACTGGTTGCTTAAAGAGGCCGCCCAGCACCGCGCGCACATCGTGCTGCCGGAAGGCGATGATGACCGCATTTTGACCGCGGCGTCACAACTGCTCGCACAGGATATTTGTGAGCTGACGATCTTGGGTGATCCTCAAGCCATTGAGGCGCGTGCCGCAGAGCTGGGTGTCGACCTTAGCCGCGCGCACCTGAAGGACCCAGAGACCGACCCTCAGCGGGAGGAATTTGCCCAGCAATTCGCCGAGATGCGTAAGGCGAAGGGGCTGACGCTGGAAGAAGCCCGCGAAACCATGCGGGATATTTCCTACTACGCCACCATGATGGTGCACAACGGCCTGGCTGATGGCATGGTGTCGGGTGCCGCGCACACAACCGCGCACACCATCAAGCCTTCCTTCCAGATCATCAAGACCGCCCCCGGTGCCTCCGTCGTGTCCTCGATCTTCCTGATGGTGCTGCGCGGCCGCCTGTGGGCGTTCGGTGACTGTGCGGTCAACCCCAACCCCACCGCGGAACAATTGGGCGAGATCGCTGTGGTGTCCGCCCAGACCGCAGCGAAGTTCGGTATCGACCCGCGCGTCGCCGTGTTGTCCTACTCCACCGGTACCTCCGGTAGTGGCCCCGATGTGGACCGTGCCGCGCAAGCTGTGGAGATCGCCCGCGGTCTTGACCCAGAGTTGAAGGTCGATGGGCCACTGCAGTTTGACGCCGCGGTTGATAAGGGCGTTGCGGCGAAGAAGATGCCCGGCAGCGAGGTTGCGGGCCAAGCAAGCGTGTTTATCTTCCCCGACTTGGAGGCCGGCAACATCGGCTACAAGACCGCCCAGCGCACCGGCCACGCGCTGGCCATTGGGCCGATCCTGCAGGGTTTGAATAAGCCAGTCAATGACCTCTCCCGTGGCGCTACTGTGCCGGATATCGTCAACACTGTCGCGATCACCGCTATTCAGGCAGGTGGACGCTAAATGGCACTCGCCCTAGTGTTGAACTCCGGTTCAAGCTCGATCAAATTCCAGCTGGTGGATCCCACCTGCAATGCCACCGATACGCCGTTTGTGTCGGGTTTGGTGGAGCAGATTGGCGAGCCTCAAGGCAACATCACCCTGAAGTACGACGGGAATAAGTACACCAAGCAGGCGCCGATCCCGGACCACTCCGTCGGGTTGGATCTTGCGTTTGAGTTGATGAACGAGCACGGCTGCGGCCCCCGCGACGTTGAAATCGCGGCGGTCGGCCACCGTGTGGTGCACGGCGGTATTTTGTTCAGCCAGCCAGAGATCATCACCGATGAGATCCTGGACATGATCCGCGACCTTATCCCGCTCGCGCCTTTGCACAACCCAGCGAACATTGATGGCATTGAGGTCGCCCGCCGAATCTTGCCGGATGTCGACCACGTCGCTGTGTTCGATACTGGTTTCTTCCATTCGATGCCACCTGCCGCAGCGCTCTATGCGATTAACGCTGACGTCGCGATCAACCATGGGGTGCGCCGTTACGGTTTCCACGGCACCAGTCACGAGTATGTTTCCAGCCATGTGCCGGAGATGCTGGGTATGCCGGCGGAGGCGGTCAACCAGATCACCCTGCACTTGGGTAATGGTGCCTCTGCGGCGGCGATCCGTGGTGGCCGCGCGGTGGATACATCGATGGGCATGACCCCACTGTCTGGTTTGGTGATGGGCACTCGCTCGGGTGATATTGACCCGGGTATTGTGTTCCACCTTCACCGCAGCGCGGGCATGAGTATCGACGAGATCGATAAGCTGCTCAACCGCGAGTCCGGCGTGAAGGGTCTATGCGGGGTTAATGACTACCGCGATATTGAGCGCCTGATTGCGGAAGAAAACGAAGACGCTTGGCTTGCCTACAACGTCTATATTCACCAACTGCGCCGTTATATCGGCAGCTACATGATTGCGTTGGGCAGGGTTAACGCCATTACTTTCACCGCTGGTGTGGGCGAGAATGCCGCCAATGTGCGCGCGGATGCCCTGTCGAATTTGGAGGGCTTCGGCATCAAGATCGACCCAGAGCGCAACGCCCTGCCCAATGAGGGCGCGCGTGAGATCTCGACTGATGATTCCCAGGTGAAGGTCTTCGTGATCCCCACCAATGAGGAGCTAGCGATTGCTCGCTATGCGGTGAAGCTGGCTTCGAACTCGTAGTACAAAGGATCAGGCCCGCTTACCGCTAACCCGTTGGGCGAAATGTGGAACACGGCTGGGTATGCGGGCACCTCGAAAGTAGAGGACCCGAGGTCGGAGTACGAGACGTCGGCTTCCCAGCTGCCGCCATCGAAGTAGCCGCGGTAGTACAAACCACCAGATTGTCCGACTCTGCAGATCGTCATGTAGTTGCCGTGGCCCTCAGCGGCGAACACCCAGGTGTCGTTGCTGTTGCAGCTGGCGCCGGGGTATCCGGACCATCCGTGGTCGCTCAGGTTGGAGGGGCGGCCACTATCTTTTTTCGGCGCCGTTGTGGTGCTGGTGGTTTGTTGGGGTGTTGGCTTTTGCGCGATTGATGACGCCGTGGATGTCACTGTTGTCGTCATCGTCGCAGATGCCTTGTCGGCGGTGCTGCCCGGCTTGTTTTGAAACACAACAAAGCCGAACGCGCCGATTGCGCAGATGGTGGCAACGACGGCGAAACCTAGAAGACCCCACAAAAAACGGTTCATGGGTTTCTATTTTAAAACCATGTTCGTGGTCGCACAGCATTAGCCATGTCGACTAGTGCGTAGCGGTGGCGTGGGAAGGGGGCGTTTCTTGCGAGCAACCGCAGGGAATGGGCGAGCTCTTCACGTAGTCCATGTTGGGTAAATGGGGCGTCGAACAGTTCGCCACTGCTGGCGGCTGCGTCCAAACCTGTGGTGCGCAACCAGTTGAGTGCGGCGAACATCACTGCAATTTTCAGTTGCAGTAGGCGTGGTTCGTTGGTGGGAATTTCTTCCAAGCGGCGGGCTGCACGCCGGATGCGGGATTCGGACGCGTCCGTGCCGGTGATCAATTGCACGATGGTGGTGAGTTTCGCCATGCGCTGGTGCCTGGATGCCTGCGGTACGCGGTCCAGTGCTGCGACCGCTGCTTCTACTTGGTCCTCTGCCATTAGTTGGCGTGCAAGCCCAAATGCCGAGGACACGGTTGTAGGGTTGGTTGCCCACACCACTGCGTAGAGCTGCATGGAGTGGAAGCGAAGCGCCATCGGATCATCGGTCACATGCCCCCATGTTGGGTCCATAAATTCGAAAGCCTCAGAGGGGACTTCTTCGATGGAGCCCATGCTGGCGGCGGTCAGAATATCGGGCGACAACAAGGATTCTTCGCTTAACAGTATCAGTTCGTCGACAGCGGCGAGGGCGAACTTTGGCGCAGATTCTCCGGGCAGCATGGTTAGCACCTCTGCAAAGAAGCGCTGGGCGGCCGGAAAATCCTCAAGCAGTAGGCTGGTGACTCCCGAATACCATTGATGCCGCCAGTCGCGACCCAACCGTGACTCCAGCGATTGCAGCCACTGCTGTGCTTCTACCGTAAAACCGAGATCGAGCAGCGTCCTCACAACACCGAGCGGGATCTCGACGCTCCCAGCAAATTCTTGGGAGTCTATTGCTGTGCGCAGCGCTTCGAGTGTTTCTTGGGGTTCTGCGTAGGAAGATCCGCTGAGCAGTCGCGCGCCGGGGTCCTTATGGTCAATCAACGGCACGGGCAGGGCCGAGACTACCTCGGGTGCGGTGATAGTGACGCGGCGGGCGATACCGTCGACTAATTGGTCGGTGCGGAACACCACATGCTTGGTGCCGAAGGTCGTACGCTGAGGGGAAAACAGCGAGTACTGTGCCGGGAAGTGTTTGCCGTCGCGCAGGGCGAGGATTTCACGCAATACTCCGTAGAGCTGATTGCGGAGCTCCTTGATCGTGGAAAATCGACGCGAAGGATCGGGGTCTGTGGCGCGCAGCAGGAAGCGGTACAGAGCTAGGTTGCGGCGCAGCATTGGCTCGTCGGTGGGGGAGGGGATTCCCGGGGCATAAGCCCCATCCACTACCGGCAAACCACAGGTCAGAGCCGCAAGAGTGCGGCCAACGGTGTAAATATCCGAGGCGACAGATGGGCCTTCCTTCGCTACCTCTGGTGCTTGGAAGCCCTTGGTGCCGTAGATGAAGCCAAACGCGCCGATGCCGGTCACCGCACCCAAGTCAATCAACTTCACCTGGTCTTCGGAGACAATAATGTTGTCCGGCTTAAGGTCGTTGTACACCACCCCACGGCTGTGCAGGTATTCAAGGGCGGGCAGGATCTCCAGGATGTATCCGATGGCCACATCAACGTCCAAACGCCGACCTTTCAACGATGGCCCGCCCACATACTCCATGACGATAAAGCCACCAGGCACCCGAGGATCATCGACAAAGTTAAAAATCTTGACGATCTCTGGGTGGGTAATATCCGCCAAAAACTCCCGCTCGGCTTGTGCGATGTGGGCGCCCCCATCCAACATGCCCTTCAACACAACCCAGCGTTCGGACACGTTGCGGTCAACAGCCAGGTACACCCACCCCATGCCGCCATGGGCGATGACGCCGCGGATGACGTACTGCCCCGCAACAATATCGCCGGGCTTCAGCACGGGCGGCTCAAAACGCGGATCCGGTTGGACCACAGCATCTTCCGGGTCTTGCAGCGGAATGAACGGCAACTCCACCATTCCGTCTGCGACCAGGCGCGCAGCACGCGACGTCGTTCTTCTCTGTTTAAATGTGTTGAGTGCAGCCCGGTGATTGTCTAAACCACTGACCAGCTGATCGAGCTCGTCGTCATCGTCGGCGAAAGGATCAAAGGGCACAGCCGCCGTAGCCGCAGTAGGCGTGGGGTCCGCGGCGTTCGATCGAGTCACGTTGCTGTCTGTCATAGGTACTCCTGCAAACGAGGCCTGATGCCCAACCACAGAGCCAACACTGATGCCAGCGACAGCACAAACACGACCGCGCTGACCACCCGGCTGGCGGAAAAACCAACATTGAAATAACTGCGCAGTTCTTGGCGGGCATTGCGCATCAGCTCGGCAACATTGTCATCCACCGACTGGTAGGCCGCGCCCTGGGCGGCAGTGCCGCTGAGCTTCAACGGGTGAGCCTGCTTCCACTGCTCCACCGCCGAGCGAGCGGCCTCGAGCCGCTCAGCATTCGCCGGTGTTTCCGCCAAGTCGGAACGCGCATATACATCCAAAGCGTAGGAAATACGCTGCATATCGTATGTAAAGGTGTCGACCGTGGTGCGCTTATCGACCACCAAACCGAGGGTCTCATCGGTGCGGGCCTGCTGGGCGTACACCCTGGCGTTGGTCAAAGCCTTCAACGGGTCAGAGGCCTCCTCGAAACCCTTCACGCCAGCATTAAACGTCATCCAATTGGACACACCCACCCACAACAAAGCGGTCGTCATCATGACCGTCGCCGCCGCAAAACCCTTATTGAGCCGGCGATTAGTGCGCCATGCCAAGAAAACCTGGGCCAAAAGCAACATGCCCACGGCAACAACCAAACCAGAAATCGGCACCCACTGGGGGTGCGTCAACGCCGCCTGATCATCAGAGACCTTACGGTTGGTGCGCACAAACAAAGCCTCCGCAGTGGGAAGAATGGTGGTACGCATCAACGCAGTCGCATCCGACATTTCCGCGGTATCACCCAGAGCCTGCGCTCTGGCAACCATCGCCGAATACACCGGCAGCTGCTGCTGAACCTCCTGCACCAACGCCATCGTCTTCGCGTCGTCCGGATCCTGGGTGTCCAAACCACCTGCAACATCAGTGGCTGCCTCCACAGCGTGACGCAACGCGACGTCATAATCCGCAGCATCCTCACCAACAAATGCGGTGGTGGCTGACATATCGGCCACCGACAAGGACGAATACAAACGGTGGGCAGAAAATGCCGTGGGCTCTGTTGTTGAAATCAAAACCCCCATGTCATGACGCCGCGCATCCGATGTATTCGCCATGGACACGCCGGCAGCCAGAATTCCCACCGTGACAACCACGGTGACCAGCATCATCAAGCCAAGCGAGGTCGCTAAGAAACGAAGCCCTCGCAGGCGGCGCCGCCAAAAGTCCAGCATCACACCATCATATAAGGTAAATGTCATGATTGAAGTCGAAGGGCTTACGAAAACTTACCGCGCCACCCGCGCCGTCGATGACCTGAGCTTCCACGTCAGGCCAGGGATCGTCACAGGATTCCTCGGGCCCAACGGCGCCGGAAAATCAACCACCATGCGCATGATTCTCGGGCTTGACCGGCCCAATTCCGGTACCGCAACAATCAACGGCGTGCCCTACAACAAACTCAGCAACCCCCTGCACACCGTAGGTGCGCTGCTGGACGCGAAGGCAGTGCACCCCAACCGCAGCGCGCGCAACCACCTGCGATGGATCGCTCACTCCGCAGGCATACCCACCAGCCGCGTCGATGAGGTTCTCGGCCTCGTCGGCTTGGAGGAGGTAGCCAAAAAACACGTCGGCGGGTTTTCACTCGGCATGGGCCAGCGCCTGGGGCTTGCCCAAGCACTCTTGGGGGATCCCGAGGTGCTCATGTTGGACGAACCCGTCAATGGCCTCGACCCGGAAGGTATCCTGTGGGTGCGGAACTTCCTCAAGACCCTCGCCAGCGAAGGCCGCACCATTTTTGTCAGCTCCCACATGCTCAGCGAAATGGCACTGACAGCCGATGAGCTAGTGGTCATCGGCCGTGGCAAGCTCATCGCACAGCAGTCAACGTACGAATTTATTAAAAACAGTGCGCACTCCTCGGTGGTTGTTCGCCCTCGCGAACCCGAGCACCTCGAACCACTGGCCAGCGCCTTTGAAGATGAGCAATTCAGCTTCACCCGCGGCCAGGATGAGGAAGGCCGGCACACCCTCGTGGTGAACGGCAGCAGCGGTGAAGACGTCGGCGGACTCGCCTTCTCCGTGGGCATCCCCCTAGCCGAGCTAAGCACCCAACGCGCCAGTCTCGAAGAGGCTTTCATGGCATCCACGAGCGATTCCGTCCAGTACCAAGGAGAGCATTAATGCGTACACTTCGAGCCGAATGGACAAAGCTGCACACCACGGCCTCACTGTGGTGGACAACCAGCCTGTTTTTGTTCTTCTCCTTCGTATTCCCCCTCATCCAAATCACGATGACTGACAAGGATGCACCCGGGGCCGCGCTGGGCTTTACCCCGTCGAACATGCTGCTGGGCATGACCGCCGTAGCCATAGTCGTCATCATCATCCAAGCGGTCATGGTGGTCACCACCGAATACCGCTACGGTGTTCACACCGTGACATACACAGCCACACCCCAACGGTGGAAAGTCCTGGCAGCCAAGCTGTTCCTCTACGCCACCTATGCCGCGGTGTTGTCTTTCCTAGCAACCGTCGTTGTGTTCGCTGTCGGACGTCTGATGCTTGGCTCAGAGTACGGTGCGGCGCTGGAATTTGGTCTCGACGCCGTGCAGGAGCAGCTGTGGAAGGTGCCGCTGACGGCAGTCATGATGGTCGTCCTTGCCATGGGCGTTGGGATGCTGGTTCGTCAAAGTGCCGGCGCCATCTCCATCGTTTTGGTGTGGTACCTCATGCTCGAAGGCTTGCTGAGCATGCTGCCGAAGATCGGTAAATTCTTCACACGCTTCGGCCCCATCACCAACTTCAATGCCTTTATCAACGATTCCCCCATTCCGGACGCACCGTGGGAAACCACAGGCTCCCTGGTGTACTCGGTGGTGGTCTTCTTTGTGATCCTGCTGCTGGGCATGCTGCTGATCAACAAACGCGACGTCTAAACTGCGTCGCCCCACCCAGTGTTCTGCGGGAAGAGCGCCTGGCTTTCGCCCTACTGAAGGGCGGAGGTCAGGCGCATCGCATTGTCCACATAGCGTCGGAACAATCCCCGCTGCTTCCACTCCTCCAACGACAGCTCCCTAGACACGTCCATGTATTGTTTAGCCAGGTCGGTGAGCTGATTTTTCAAATCCCCCGAAGAGTTCATCATCGAAATTTCGTAGTTGAGGCCGAAGGAACGCATGTCCATGTTGGATGAGCCCATCACCGCAATAGCATCGGGGCCAGGGTCGCACACCAAGAACTTTGAATGCAGCACAGCCGGCGCGGGGTAGAGGTGAATATGCACACCAGCCTCGAGGAGCGACTGGTAATAGCTGGATTGGGCGTGGCCCACCACAAACTGGTCCGATTGCTCATTGACCAACAAATCAATCCTGACGCCGCGGTAACACGCCGTTGTGATCGCCTCTAATAGGGACTCATCGGGGATGAAATAGGGGCTGCACACGATCAAGCGTTCCTTGGTGTGGTGCACCAAAGACACGAACATCCTCAAGTTCGGTTCAGTGGAATAACCGGGGCCGGAGGGCACCAACTGCAGAATGTTCGCTCCGGGGGAGGAATCCAAGGCAATGTCGTTGGCCGAAGGTACGATCTCTACCAACTCGTCGGTTTCCATTAACCAGTCCATGGCAAACACCATTTCCAAGGAGCTGACGATTGGGCCGCCCAGTTCCACCATCACATCAACCCAGTGGGTACCCTTTTTGACATTCTTGCGCAGCAGGTAGGAAGAATCGATCATGTTCTGGCTGCCCATGAACGCACGCTGGCCGTCAACGATCAACAGTTTGCGGTGGTTGCGTAGGTCTGGCCGGCGGAAGCGCCACTTCCATGGGGCCAGCGGAAGCATCATGCGCCAATTGACCCCAGCCTGGGTGAGCCTGCGGCCAAGCTTGCGGTATCCCGGATACTTCCAGGAGCCAACCTGGTCGAACAACAATCTGACGTCGACGCCGCGGGCTGCCGCGCGCTGCAAAGCGGAGAAAAACACGTCCGTGGTGTGATCCCACGCCACGATGTAGATCTCCACATAAACATAGTTCTCGGCCGCATCCACCGCATCAGCCATAGCCTGGATCGACTGCTCATAATCAGAATGCAGGCCCTGGTTCCAACCCACCACGGCAGGCATGCCAGTAAGCACCCGATTGAGATGAATGATCGACGCAAGCTCTGGGCTCACCGGTGCAGGAACATCAGGCAAATCCGCCTGCACATCCTGAATGACCTCATTAGCTTCCCGCTGAATACGGTGGCGACGACCATTGATATAAGGGCTGCCCATCAGCAAAAACAGCGGCAGACCAATCAAAGGAATCAACAAAATCGCCAACAGCCAGGCGCTAGAAGAACTAGGCTTGCGGCCAGCCGGCACCCAACCGATCGCAACAATCTTGATCGTATATTCGATAAACAACGCCACCCACTGCCACGTGCTCAGCGAAGAATCAAAAGGAACCACCGAAGCGAAAGTATGTATCACGAGGCGCAGTCTTCCTGCTCGCGCTGCGGGCAGTCTTCGGGAGCAAGCATCCACTCGCGTGAGGGCTCAAGATCGTAATCCACAACGACCGGCGCATGATCCGATGTGCGCTCCGCAGAACGTTCCTCCACATCAATCAGCGCAGCCCGCGCATGGGACGCAAGATCCGGGCTAGCAAACTGAAAATCAATACGCATGCCCTCGTTCTTAGCAAAACGGCCCTGAGTATAATCCCAATACGTAAAACCTGGGCCCGTCAGCGGACGCGTGACCTCAACCAACCCGGCGTCATCAAATAAATCTAACGCGGCGCGCTCGGTCTCAGACACATGCGTCGAACCCGAAAAATAAGCAATATCCCAGACGTCCTCATCCAAAGGCGCCACATTAAAATCCCCACCCACAACCGTCAACCCCGACGAAGACACCTGCTCGGCAAAAGCCTTCAACCAGGCAATCTTGTAATCGAAATGACGATCCTTCAAGCTACGCCCATTAGGTACATACAGCGACCAACAATCCACCCCACCACACTGCGCAAACACGGCCCGAGGCTCCAGTGACTGCTCCGCCGCCGGATCCTTAGCGAAACCAGGCTGGCCAGCAAAAGACATCCGAACGCTGTCATGATCAATACCCACCCGAGACACAATGGCCACCCCATTCCACTGATTCACACCGTTATGCGCGACGTCATAACCACGTTCAAAAAAAGCCTCAAAAGGAAAAGCGTCCGGCGGGCACTTCGTCTCCTGCAACAACAACACATCAATATCGTGGCGCTCCAACAAAGCAACAACCCGATCCACCCTGGAACGAATCGAATTAATATTCCACGTCGCAACCCGGAAACCCACTACGCACCACCAACCACAAGCTCTGCATAACGATGCCGATGATGCTCATAAAAACCCAAAGCATCATACAGTCCAATACCCGCCACATTACTGCTAATAACCTGCAAATACGAGCTCCCGGCGCCCTGAGTATGGCCCCACGCCAACATCTGCGAACACAAATGAGTCCCCAAACCGCGCCGCCTAAAACCCTCCGCGACCTCCACCGCAGAAAAACCCAACCACGTGCATCCATCATCCGACGACGTCACTGTGCCTCGAGTAATCGCAACCGTCCTCCCCCCAATGAGCAAACGGCCAAAGCCCATCACGCCATCAATCTGATGACGCAACAACTCCAACGCATGCGCAGGCAAAGGCTTACCCCGGAAGTGGTACAAACCCATCCACTCCTCATCCGGCTGCTCATCACAACGAAACTCCACACCCTCCAGCTGAGGTGGCTGAGCAGCCTCGAGGTCCTTCACCATCACGCTGATCTCCGACCCCCGCCGCCACCGCGGAGGCACACACAAAGACTCCGCAGGCCGACCAATACGATCCGGCAGCATGATCCGCGGCGTCATCGAATGGCGCGCATAAAAATCAACGATCTCTTCCACGGGTACCGGTTCGAAACCCGCAGAATGCCCCAAGGGGGCTGCGGAGTTACTCCGCTCCGTAATCCCATCCCCAGCACGCAGCAACCAACCCCCACACCACACATGCTCCAAACCAGGGAAAGCTTTCGCCGTCGCTACCTCAACAGCACGGATGTCAGAATTCCGCACCCTACGCGCAGGCAACACCCGCAACGCCACAACACTGTCCTCATCAATAGCAACAGCCTCAGCCGACGACTCCAAACCACCCACCGACTGCGGGCGCACAACCAACGGCTCCACACTCAACACATGGCCAATGACATCCGTCAAATAGCCCTGCGCATCCCCCAACTGACGTCGAACAATAACGCGATCCCCAACACTCGGGGTTTGCACAACATACTGGCGCACGGTGTTTGTCTTATCCCTCGTCTAGTCTTCGTGACCAAAGGGATCCGGATCCACCCCAGGCATCCACGTCAGGCCAGCATCCGTCCACCCCTCGCGACGAATTGCCTTCGCCGCAGCCTTCTTCCACCGACCCTTCAACACATCGGTGTAGACAAAACCATCCAAGTGCCCACACTCATGCTGCAAACAGCGGGCGAAAAAACCGGAACCCTCATAGGCCACAGGTTCCCCCGCGACGTCAACACCCGTGACGCGAGCCCACGACATACGCTCGGTGGGGAAGGACGCGCCGGGCAGCGACAAACAGCCTTCTTCATCCTTTTCGGGTTCACCATTGACCTCCAGCTTGGGATTAATAACGACGCCGCGGAGGTTAGGTGCTGAAGGATCGTCCAGGTCCGTGGGGCAGTCGAAGACGAACACCCGCAGACCGACGCCAATCTGGTTGGCCGCCAAACCCACGCCGTGGGCGCGATCCATGGTGTCGAACATGTCGTCGACCAGTTGGCGTAGTTCGTCATCGAAACGCTCCACCGGGGCAGTAGGGGTGTGGAGCACCGGGTCACCATTGATAACGATCGCGCGAATAGTCATGCGGATAAGTATTCCATAGTATTCATTGCATGCTCAGCGAACGCGATGCCGAACTATTGGCCTTTGAACAGCAGGCGGGTGTACGCAACCCGGGTGCGAAGGAAGAGCTCATTGTGCGCAGGTTCGGTATCAGCCCGGTGCGTTATTATCAGCGGCTCAACCAGCTGGTTGATTGCCCAGATGCATGGGAGGCGCACCCATTGTTGATGGGTAGGCTCGCGCGCATTCGTGATCGGCGGGCCCGCGACCGCTACGATAGTGCCCATGAGTAATGAGATCCCCGCAGCAGCGCAGTCGGTAGCGCAAGACGAACCTGATCGTGCGCCTATTCGCGGAATCGTGATGATTTTGCTGGCAGTGGCGGTGCTGCTGGGTTGTTGGGCGTTTTTCGCGAAGTTCAATTCTTCTCATGATGACGCCGCGGGGACTGCGGCACAGTCCTCACAGTCGGCCTCCAAGGATGCCGGCGCTACATCGGATGAGGCGGATAAGCCGCAGGTTGAAAGCGGTGCGAAACCTTCTTCCTCTGATGGGGCGCAGCCTGCTGATAAAGATAAGGACAAAGACAAGGACAAGCCTGGTGCGTCCGCACCTGCTGCAGTGGCCGATAAGAAGGTCGAGGTGCAGGTCCTCAACAACTCAGATGTGCCCGGTTTGGCTGCCCGCGTGAGCGAGGGTTTGGGCGAGTGGAACGTGGCGAACGTTGGCAATTTTGCTGACGAGATCCTGCCCCAATCTGCTGTGTTCTACACCCCCGGTAACACCACTGAAGAGGTCAACGCTAGGGCTTTGGCCCAGCAACTGCACGTTGGTGTGCAGGAAAAGACCGGCCCCATGCTTGAGTTGCCTGGTGTGCTGGTGATCGTCACTCAAGACTTAGGCTAAAAATGTTTCCTGGCTCGGGTCCCACTGTGGGTATTGAATACGAACTTGCGTTGATTGACTCCGAGGGACAGTTAGTCAATCGTGCGCAGGCGGTGATTGACGCGGCGTCACCGATGTTGGCTAAATGTGAAGCAGAAGTGCCCCGCCTGGAACGCGAGTTTTTGGCCAACACCGTTGAGGTCGTCACCGGTGTGTGCGACACGATCCCGCAGGCTATGAAGCAGATCCGTGGCGGTGTTCGCGCGGTGGCTGAGGCCGCTGAGGGCGAGGGCCTTGCCGTGTGGAGTGCTGGTAGCCATCCTTTTGCCCAGTGGGAGGACCAAGAAGTCTCCGACAAGGGCACGTATTCGGAGATCATTGAGCGCACGCAGTTTTGGGGCCGGCAGATGCTTATTTGGGGCCTGCACGTCCATGTGGGTGTGAGTGAGCAGCGCCGGGTGTGGCCGATTATTAACGCGCTGATGGTGAAGTTTCCGCACCTTCTGGCGCTGTCCGCTAGTAGTCCGGCATGGAATGGTGTGGATACTGGCTATGCGTCGAATCGTACGATGTTGTACCAGCAGTTGCCGACCGCCGATATACCCTATACCTTTCGCTCCTGGGCGGAGTACGAGGACTATATGGAGCAGCAGGGGCGCTCTGGCGTGACTAGTCATACGGGGTCGATGCATTTCGATATTCGTCCCGCGGTGGAATATGGCACGGTCGAGGTCCGTGTGTGTGATGCTCCTGCGTCGCTTGATGACGTCGAGTCGATTGCGGCACTCATTCACGCTCTGGTTGTGTTTTACGACAAGCGGCTGGGTGAGTACATCGACGCCCACGGGCCGGATGTCAGCGATGAGGAACTTTTTGGTGTGCTGCCCAGCCTGCCCCATTGGCATAATGCAGAAAACAAGTGGCGTGCTGCTCGCTATGGTTTGGATGCACTCGTGATTGCGGACCGTGACGTGCGTGAGGTCGATGTGCGCGAGGATCTCACCGCGCTCGTTGAGATGCTGCGGCCAGTAGCCAATGAGCTCGGGTGTGCGCAGGCTTTAGAACGCGTGTTGTCTATTGAGCCCGGCTATGTTGCTCAACGTCGTGCTGATTCCTGGAAGGCTGCCGTCCTGGACACCTCCCAGGTGCTGCGCGCCAGCTGCTAGCCGTAGAGTCGGCAGCTAGCAGCGCTCATGACGGATGCTGCAGACAGTTCCTGGCTTGGGCCAAAACCGACAGCCCAGCAGGTTTCGCGATTGTTGGTTGCGCGGATGAAGGTGACGGTGCCTTCGAAGACGCGGTACTGGTGGAAGTTCAGGATCTCGATGCGTCGACCCATGTCGGACAGCAGGTTGGTGCATGCGTTGATCGGGCCGGTGGCGACGATTTCGCGGTGGGTGCCGTCGATGTCAGCTTCAAAGCGGAAGGTGCCCAGGCCGATCTTTTCTTGGGAGAGGTGTCGGATGTGGTGGGTGTCGATGCGGCCGTAGGTGCCGATGAACTCCTGCCAGCTCATGCCCTGTGCTTCTTCGCGCAGACCGCGGGGCAGTTGTTGGCCGAAGCGTTCAAAGAAGGGGTCGGATTCTTCGCTGCGGGTGCAGGGTTGGGGTGAGTGGGTGGGCTGAGTAGTGGTGCCCAGGGTGGAGGTGAAGGTGGTGTGGGTGGTGTGGGTGCGGGTGATGGTTGAGGTATTCACGGGGAGTGTCCTTAAAGCGAGTCTTGGTTTTGGTGAGTGTGACTGACTCGGGCTGCCTGGGTGATTAACGGCCATTCCCCGTGTGAGGAGTCAGTCTTTAAACCTCACCGGGGCACATGGCCTTGAGCACTCGTAGCTCCGCTACTGCGGCTAGGGCGGCTAGGGCTACAGGGGCCTTAATCGCTTTAAGGGGGCACTGAATGGCCTGAACGGCATTGGAGCCCGCTGCGGGGGCTGCAATGCCGGAAGCGTTCAGTGCGAAAGTCATGACGACCAATGTAATGGTGCTCACTAATATGTGCAAGTAGTGCACCGGCACATGGGGGTAAAAGAAGACCCCCGCTGCCGCATTTCTGCAGCACGCCAGGGTTGTTCAACAATAATGAAGGGGGTGTTAATTAGCTTTAGAATTGCTTAATACGCTGTGTGGCTGTAGCCTTAAGAGCGGTTGAGCAAGTACAGAGCCTCCGCTGTAGCGATCGCCTCGATCTCGGTCGGATCAACGGACTCATTGGGTGAGTGGATGGTGCACAATGGTTCCTCCACGCCGTAGAGCACGATCTCCGCATCCGGGTAAGCCTCCTGTAAAGCGGTGCACAGCGGGATCGACCCACCGGTGCCACAGAACTCAACATCCTTGCCATAGGCAGCGCCGAGGCAATCGCTGACTAGCGTCCGGCCCGTGTTGCCCTGGAAGGGTTGATTGACGTCACTTACCTCGATGTCGACCTTCACACCCCAAGGAGCATGCGCACGCAGATGCGCCTCAAGCTTGGCGACAACGTCGTGGGAGTCCAGCCCGGCAGGGATGCGCAGGTTCAACTTTGCTTGGGCGGTGTTCGGAACAGCATTAACAGCATGAGCCACCGGGGTGGAGCTGAAACCAGTGACGCTGATGGCCGGCCGTGCCCACAACTGCGAGGCAATCTGGGTGCTGTCACCGAGGATGTCGACACCGTCGAGGATGCCTGCGTCGCTGCGGAAGGTCTCGGCGTCATAACCCACGCCCTCCCACTGGCGGGTGCAGTCCACTCCGTCGATGGTGACCGCCCCTGACTCATCACGAAGGCTATTAATAATGCGCATCAGTGCAAAGGTTGCGTCGGGTGCGGGGCCGCCGAAACCACCGGAGTGAACCTGGGTGCGCAGCGTGTCCACCGTGACGACAACCTGCGCACCGCCACGAAGCGACGTCGTAATTGTTGGGACGCCCACCGCAACGTTGCCAGTATCGGCGATGATGATGGTGTCTGCCTCGAACAGCTCGGGGTGGCGCTTGATCAGATCATCGAGGCCTTCGCCGCCCCGCTCCTCGGAGCCCTCCACCAGCATGGTGATGTTGCACTTCGCCCCGCCGAGCTCCTCCGCCGCACGCAGAGCAGCGAAGTGCATGACCACGTTGCCCTTGCAATCGGCGGTGCCGCGGCCGTACCAGCGGCCGTCGCGTTCGGTCAGCTCGAAAGCACCGGAGACCCACAGGTCGGGGTTGCCGGCGGGAACCACGTCGTAGTGGCAGTACAGCAGGACCGTGGGGGCAGTGTCGCTGACATGCTTGGTGCCGATGTATGCCAGGGATCCGTCAGCGGTTTTTTCTTCGCGGACGTCGAGCCCGACTTCAGTCATCGCGGACTTCACCCACGCGCCTGCTGCTGCGCAGTCTTGTTCGCAACTGGGCTCGTTGTGGACGGAGTTGTAGGAGACCAGTTCGGTGAGTTGTTGTTTGATGTGGTCCCGCTGTCCATTGATGACGTCGCGGATGCGTGCTGCTTGATCGTTGAGTTCAGGATTGATGGTGGTTTCGCTCATGCCATCCCAGTGTAGTGAGGCCCGACGGGGAACCGCAGGGGTGCTGCTAGCAGGCATGATTGGGGTTGAAAGGGGTAGTTTTCAGAACGTGCTGCAGATTTGCGTTTTAAAGTGAGGGTGAAAAGTGAAAGCAGCAGGCCGCTGTCTACAGGCGCTGGTGATAGTGATGACTGCAGGAGGGCAACATGCGTAGGGCGTTGATCATCGGTTACGGGCGTTCAGGCACCAAAACCGTTGCCTGCATGATGGATCAGTTGAAGGTGTCCCTCAGTGAAAGAATGCCTGCGGAAGCTCTGGCTGAAGCACCTGCGCAACCTGCTGCGAATTAGCCGGCTTTCCCTGCTGGTTGTATGACTCGTCGGCTGTGGGCGAACATCGTGCCCACGGTGGCGGGTTTTATTGCACTCGGTGGTATCGAGTGCTAGAAATGGCTTTAGCACTTAGCTACTTCAAGTGCCAGATTTTTCCAGGGTGATACCGGGAGAGGTCGGGCGCTGCGGGTGGCTTGGAAACTTCGGTGGGTTCGGCGCCCTATAGATGGGGTGTCGTGGCCGTCGCGGGCTTATCGCTGAGGTGTCCAGTGGCTGAACAATTTCCGATAAAAATCGAGGAGAAACACCACTTATGGCTAAGATTATTGCCTTTGATGAGGAAGCACGCCGTGGCCTAGAAAAGGGCCTGAACATCCTCGCAGACGCCGTCAAGGTCACCCTCGGCCCCAAGGGCCGCAATGTCGTCCTGGAGAAGTCCTGGGGCGCCCCGACCATCACCAACGACGGTGTCTCCATCGCTCGCGAGATCGAGCTCGAGGATCCTTACGAAAAGATCGGCGCCGAGCTGGTTAAGGAAGTCGCCAAGAAGACTGATGACGTCGCAGGTGACGGCACCACGACCGCGACCGTTCTGGCCCAGGCTCTCGTCCGCGAGGGTCTGCGCAACGTTGCTGCTGGTTCCAACCCGATGGGTATCAAGCGCGGCATCGAGCAGGCCGTTGCCAAGGTGACCGAGCAGCTCCTGAGCTCCGCTAAGGAGATTGAGACTGAGGAAGAGATCGCAGCTACCGCTGGTATCTCTGCTGCTGACCCCGCTATCGGTGCCAAGATCGCTCAGGCTATGTACGCGGTCGGCGGCGGCAAGCTGAACAAAGAGTCCGTCATCACCGTTGAAGAGTCCAACACCTTTGGTGTCGAGCTCGATGTGACCGAGGGTATGCGCTTCGACAAGGGCTACATCTCCGGCTACTTCGCCACTGACATGGAGCGTCAGGAAGCTGTTTTGGAGGATCCCTACATCCTTCTGGTCAGCTCCAAGATCTCCAATATCAAGGACCTGCTCCCCCTGCTGGAGAAGGTCATGCAGACCGGCAAGCCGCTGCTGATCATTGCTGAGGATGTTGAGGGCGAAGCCCTGTCCACCCTGGTGGTCAACAAGATCCGTGGCACCTTCAAGTCTGTTGCTGTGAAGGCACCGGGCTTCGGTGACCGCCGCAAGGCTCAGCTGCAGGACATGGCTATCCTCACCGGTGGGCAGGTCATCAGCGAAGAGGTCGGCCTCTCCCTCGAGACCGCCGACATTCCGCTTCTCGGCCGTGCACGCAAGGTTGTTGTCACCAAAGACGACACCACCATCGTCGAGGGTGCAGGTTCCGCAGAGCAGATCCAGGGCCGCGTTAACCAGATCCGTGCGGAGATCGACAACTCTGACTCCGAGTACGACCGCGAGAAGCTTCAGGAGCGCCTGGCAAAGCTCGCTGGCGGCGTTGCAGTGATCAAGGTTGGTGCCGCTACCGAGGTCGAGCTCAAGGAGCGCAAGCACCGTATTGAGGACGCCGTGCGCAACGCTAAGGCTGCCGTGGAAGAGGGTATCGTCGCCGGCGGTGGCGTCGCCCTGCTGCAGGCTTCCCACGTCCTCGACTCCGACCTGGACCTTGTTGGTGACGAAGCAACCGGTGTGAAGATCGTCCGTGAGGCACTGTCTGCACCGCTGAAGCAGATCGCCTTCAACGCGGGCCTCGAGCCCGGTGTGGTTGCCGACAAGGTTGCTTCCCTGCCCAACGGCGAGGGCCTGAACGCCGCCACCGGTGAGTACGTTGACCTGATGGCTGCAGGTATCAATGACCCGGTGAAGGTCACCCGCTCTGCTCTGCAGAACGCTGCCTCCATCGCGGCTCTGTTCCTGACCACCGAGGCTGTTGTTGCTGACAAGCCTCAGCCTGCCGGCGCTGCTATGCCTGGTGCTGACGAGATGGGCGGCATGGGCGGCTTCTAAGCTGCATTACTGCTAACTCAGAGCCCCCGTCACCTTGGGATTTATTTCCCTCGGTGGCGGGGGTTTACCCCGAATAGGGGACTAAATGGAATGCGCTGGCATTTGCGCCCCTCGGGTGTTTTAATAAGGGTGGCGTTAAGAGGCGCCAGCATTTTCACATTTGCGCCGGCAATGGCTGGCACCGTCTTTAGGAGACTTACATGGATCTTTCCGTTATCAAGGAACAGCTCGGCAACTTCGCTACCTTCGTCAAGGGCTTCGGCGACATCGTCGATAACCTGCCCATGGCTGTTAAGGCTCTTGGCATGGCTGTCAAGACCTTCTCTTCCAAGTAAGAGTTAAGTCTGCGGCCCAGCTGGCCGCTTGTTGATCCCTGACAGTATTGGTCTGGGGATCGCCTCCCAAATCTTTTCTATTTTCTCTTAAAGGAGATTTCACATGAACGCAGTCATCGACTTCCTCACCAAGCTCACCTCTTACTCTGTTGAGGGTGGCACCGACTTCTTCAAGACCGTCAACTTCGCTGACATCGCTCACTTCCTGGCTCCCTTCGGCAAGGTTGCTGAGGGCTCCAAGGACCTCCTCGGTCTGGTCAAGTAATTTGACGCCCTTCCGAGGCTTCTAATCCTTGGAAAACTGAAACCCCGCGCTGTGTGCTTCACGCACACCTCGCGGGTTTTTTGTTGGGTTCTTCGTCATGAAGGCCGGCTACGGGGGTAGGTGCGCTATAGGTCTTGAACTGGCCTAATAGTCCGGAAGGTGACAACGGGGGTGTAAGTTGCGCCGCTGTAATTAACGATTTGTGGTGAAAGAATTTCGGCAATGTTGTAACATTTTCACCGTCGCTTCGGATGAAGCGTGTGTACACACTGCGACACCGGCACTGCGTGTCGCAACTATCCAAGGAGATACTCATGGATCTTTCTGTCATCAAGGACCAGCTCGGCGACTTCGCTACCTTCGTCAAGGGCTTCGGCAAGGTCGTCGATAACCTGCCCATGGCTGTTAAGGCTCTTGGCATGGCTGTCAAGACCTTCTCTTCCAAGTAAGAGTTAAGTCTGCGGCCCAGCTGGCCGCTTGTTGATCCCTGACAGTATTGGTCTGGGGATCGCCTCCCAAATCTTTTCTATTTTCTCTTAAAGGAGATTTCACATGAACGCAGTCATCGACTTCCTCACCAAGCTCACCTCTTACTCTGTTGAGGGTGGCACCGACTTCTTCAAGACCGTCAACTTCGCTGACATCGCTCACTTCCTGGCTCCCTTCGGCAAGGTTGCTGAGGGCTCCAAGGACCTCCTCGGTCTGGTCAAGTAATTTGACGCCCTTCCGAGGCTTCTAATCCTTGGAAAACTGAAACCCCGCGCTGTGTGCTTCACGCACACCTCGCGGGGTTTTCTTGTTTACCCCCGTATGGGAAAACAAGAGACATTAGGGGGCCGGAGGTCTAAAATTATAGGCATGGCTGATACGCATGAGGAGCTCCCAGTTGTTGACCTCGCCGCTACCGAGGGCTACATCGTAGACGATTCCGACGAGGACGATCCGGTCCTCATCACCCCCTCCGGAAAACCAGTCGAGACCTGGCGGGAAAACTATCCCTACCAGGAACGCATGAGCCGCGAAGAATACGAAAAAACCAAGCGCGCCCTGCAGATCGAGCTCCTCAAATGGCAAAACTGGACCAAAGACACCGGCCAGCGCCACATCATCCTCTTCGAAGGCCGTGACGCAGCAGGCAAGGGTGGCACCATCAAGCGCTTCAACGAGCACCTCAACCCCCGTGGTGCCCGCACCGTAGCGCTCGAAAAGCCCTCCCCGCGCGAATCCACCTCTTGGTACTTCCAGCGTTACATCGAGCATTTCCCAGCAGCCGGCGAAATCGTCTTCTTCGACCGCTCCTGGTACAACCGCTCTGGTGTGGAACGCGTCATGGGTTTCTGCACCGAATCCCAGCACGCAGAATTCCTCCGCGAAGTACCGATGCTTGAAAACATGATCATGGGTTCAGACATCAGCCTCACCAAGTTCTGGTTCTCGGTGACACGAAAAGAACAACGCACCCGCTTCGCGATCCGCCAGGTCGACCCAGTGCGCCAGTGGAAGCTTTCCCCCATGGACCTGGCCTCCCTCGACAAGTGGGACGACTACACCCGCGCCAAGGAAGAACAGTTCCGCTACACCGACACCGATGAGTCCCCTTGGGTGACCATCAAGTCCAACGACAAAAAGCGCGCACGCATCAACGCCATGCGCTATGTGCTGTCCAAGTTCGAATACACCGGCAAAGACCACGAGCTCGTCGGCCAGCCGGACCCGAAAATCGTGATCCGCGGTCTCAAGCAAATCGCAGACTAGCTACACTGGAAGCACCTTATCCGAACTACACGATGCGGAAAACGTATACCTTCCAACACCCTTGACCCTGCGCTCGCTGTCACAGTCGAGCGCGTCCAGAAGCTAACCGCCGTCCACAACTTCGAAGGCACCATAGCCGAGGACGGCGGAAACAAATGACGCCGCGCATCATCCATCACTCGCTCCACACACCACACACGCCACGCCTGCACAGAATGCACCGGAGAAATCCCCGACCACACCAACGACCGCGGCGCAGGCACCAAACACCCACCATGCCGCCACGCCAACCACATCTCCTCGCATGAGGCATCAAACGCCACAGACAAACCCGCCAGAACTCGATCATCTGGCCCCAAAGGCTGCGGATCATCTGCCAAAAACCAACGCGCCTCAGCATCCACGAACGCGGCGGCTGCGCGGTGCGTCACAGCAACGCCCTTCGGCATCCCCATCGTCCAAGGCCGCTGCCTCAGGAAAATCAGTGGCTGTCGCACACAATATATCAATAAGTGTGCGAGCTTCAGGTGCCGAATCAACAGACCCCAACACAGCTGACCCGGCCATAACCACCTAGTCTTCCTCAGCCGCAATAATCGCCTTAGCCAACTTGCGCAAATGCTTCAATTGCTTCGACGTTGATTCGTCTAGAGCTCGGTCCTCCGCAGCAGTCACCAACTCGGCTAGCTCTTTCTGCGCTTGTCGTCCCTTCTTCGTTGAAGCAACAATTTGCCGACGACGATCCTTGGGATCACGCTCGCGTTTTACCCACGTTTTAGTCTCTAAACCGTCAATCAGTCGCACCATATCGGAGGCATCCACACCCAAAATCGCGCTCAACGCTGTCTGGCTTGATGCACTACCCGTAGCCAGACTGGTCAACACCCAGTACTCCCTGATTGAAGTCTTGTATTCAGCCAACGATGCCTCGACCTCATCACGAGTGCGCCGACGCAAACGTTCAAGCTGGAAAGAGGGCGATTCGAGAAGATCAGTGGGAATCGACGTGTGCGGCATCGGTGGGATACTCCAGTGCAATAATTAATGGGCTGGACGTGGCGCAGGTGTTAACAACGCTGGACTTCTATAATACCGCCTAACAGTCCCGTTCGGACCGTCTTGACTACTTTAAGGGGGCAACAACCGCCAAGGCGCTACTCCCGATAGTCAGCACAAAGTAACAATCACGCCTATAAACCCCTCAGAAGACCAGAGCCCACGACAAGATCCATAGGACGCACAGTGGACAAAGCGAACAATACCCCCGACCACAAGCCCAACCTTGAGAGCCCCAGCAGCCCGCCCTTAGTGCACAGCTTTGCGCTCCGCCTGCTGCTTGTCGTTGCGGGCAGTGCGATGATCGCCTGGATCTTCCTAAGAGTGCTCCATAACGATGCGTTTGTGCCGATCGGTATAGCAGGCTTGTGCTTTTTCGCACTCACAGCACCGATTGACCTCGTGCTCCTCCTCTGTTGGTGGACGCCCGCTCAAAGAGTCCCTGCAGTGATGTCCTGGGTTGGAGGAGCAGCTGCCATTGCTGGTGTGGGCTGCGTGATTGCTTACGAAGCCATAGCCTGGGCGATCATTCTATTTGCTTGCGGCATATGGTTGCTGACCGTTGGCTTCTTCACTTGGGTGTCAAGGGTGTACCTCCAAGCGCGCGGCTACATCGACTAGCGCGGTGGGTTGCGCTGGAAATTTGTGCATGCTCAAAAGCAAAAGGCCTGCTGGTCGGTAAAGGTAACCGGCCAGCAGGCAGAGGAAGGGGCCCAAGCAACCTATCGGGAGGACGCTACAGGCACCCGGGGTTTTACTTGTGGCGTTCGATGGCTTCTGCCAGGATTTTTTCGGCTTCTGCCTTGTCGCCCCAGCCGGAGCCGGTGACTTCCTTGTTGGGCTCGAGGTCCTTGTAGTGGACGAAGAAGTGCTCGATTTCGTCCTTGACAAAGTCGGACACGTCGTTGATGTCCTGGAAGTGCTCGTAGCGGACGTCGTCGATGACGCACAGCAGTTTGTCGTCGCCGCCGGCTTCGTCGGTCATCTTGAATACACCTAGCGGGCGGGCCTTGACGATCACACCGGGGAATACGGGTTCGGGCAGGATGACCAGTGCGTCGAGGGGGTCGCCGTCTTCGCCGAGGGTGTGGTCGATGAAGCCGTAGTCGAGTGGGTAGGCCATGGGGGTGAACAGGTAGCGGTCGAGGTAGACCTTGCCGGTTTCGTGGTCTACTTCGTACTTGTTGCGGGAGCCTTTGGGGATTTCGATGGTTACTTCGATGCTCATGGCTCATTAGTGTACCCGGGGGTTGGTTTATGGTTGGTACATGGCGAAAAAATGGTGGTTGGCGTCGGCTGGTGTGACTGGTGCGGCGGTTGTGGGTGTTGTGAGTGTTGCGGTGTTGCGTGCTCATGCGGGGGATTCGTTGATTGTTGATGACGTCGCGGTGGTTTCTGCGCCGCCGTTGCCTGCGGCTGTGGTGTCGGCGTCGCCGTTGTCTGCTTCGGAGGTGGAAGTGTTGCGGGCGAAGTTGGATGTGTTGGGGCGGGATCGTCGTTTGGGTCAGTTGGTGGGCAGTGTTCGTGATGTGTCTTCGGGGGATGTGGTGTGGGAGAAGGATGCGTCGGTGGGGGTTCGTCCGGCGTCGACGACGAAGGTGTTGACGGCTGCGGCTGCGTTGTTGACGTTTGGTTTGGATGATCGTGTGTCGACTGATGTGTTTGTGGTTGATGGTGGTCGGACTGTTGTGTTGGTTGGTGGGGGTGATGTGGGTTTGTCGGGGGAGCAGTTGGATGATTTGGCTGGTCAGGTGAGGGCTACTGGGGTGCAGCCGGAGCGTGTTGTTGTGGATGCGAGTGTGTGGTCGCAGCAGTCGTGGTTGGAGAAGTGGGGGCAGGAGAATATTGCGGAGGGCTTTATTGCTCCGATTGAGCCTGCGATGCTGTATGGGGCGCGTGTGGGTGCGCCGACGGGGGATGTGCCGCGGTCGGATTCGCCATCGATGGATGTGGCGCGGGAGTTTGCGTCGCGTTTGGGTGTGGGGGAGATTGATGTGGATTGGGATGGTGCTGTGTTGTCGGCCGCGCAGGGGGATACAGTTGCCGCCGAGACTGGCCAGACCAGCAAGGACAGCAAGACCAGCAAGACCAGCAAGGGCGACAAGGGGGATGCGCAGCAGGTTGATGTGGCGCGTAAAGTCGCGTCGGTGCAGTCGGCGCGTTTGGTGGATCGCGTGCGGGAAATGATGTTGCATTCGGACAATGTGTTGGCGGAGTCGTTGGGACGTCAGGTTGCGGCTGCTCGCGGGGTTGAGGCGCCTGATGCTGCGGCTGCTGGTGCTGCGGTATTGGCAACGTTGTCTGAGGCTGGTTTTGATGTTCAGGGGGTGCACTTGGATGACTGCTCGGGTATGAGCGACGATGATCGTATTCCGGCGTCCGTGTTGTCGTCGGTGTTGGCTGGTGCGGGCAGTGATGCGCGTGTGCGGTTGTTGCCGGATTTGTTGCCGGTGGCGCATGGTTCGGGCACGTTGGCGTCGCGTTTTGATGGTTTGGATGGTGCTGGTTGGGTGCGTGCAAAGACGGGTACGTTGACGACGACGAGTGGTTTGGCTGGTGTGGTGACTGCGGATAGCGGTCGCGTGTATAGCTTTGGTTTTGTGTCGAATGAGTCGGAGGTGTTGCCGGCGCGTGCGGCGTTGGATGAGTTGGCGTCTGTGCTGCGTGAGGGGTAGTTGTGCCGTCGCATGTGGGTGTGTGGGAGTTGCCGCGTCGTAGTCCGTGTTTGTTGACGGTGCGTCGTGCTGTGCGTGCGTGGTGGGAGGGTGCTGACGCCGCGGGGGTTGCTGGTGGGCGGGGCAGTGTTGCGGTGGGTGTGTCGGGTGGTGCGGATTCGTTGGCGTTGTTGTTGGGGGTGTTGGCGGAGGTTGGTCCGGATGCTGGTGGGGTGCCGGTGGATGCGGTTGTTGTGGATCATGGTTTGCAGCCGGGTAGTGGTGGGGTGGCGCGCCGGGTGGCTGGTGTGTGTGAGCAGTTGGGGGCGCGTGCTGTGGTGTTGCGTGCTGTGATTGATGACGCCGCGGTGGCTCGTGTTGGTGTGGAGGCTGCGGCGCGTGCGGGGCGTTTTGGGGCTTTTGCTGACGCGGGGTTTGGGCGGGTGTTGGTTGGGCATACGGCGGATGATCAGGCGGAGACGTTTGTGTTGAGTGCGTCGCGGGGTTTTTGTTCGCCTATGCGTCCTGTGTCTGTTGTTGGGGGTGTGGAGGTTGTGCGGCCGTTGTTGTCGGTGCGGCGTTCGGATACGCGTGGGGCGTGTGTGGAGGTTGGTGTGCCGGTGTGGGAGGATCCGCATAATTCGGATGAGCGTTTTGAGCGTGTGCGTGTTCGTCGGCGGGTGATGCCGTTTGTTGAGGTTGGGGCTGTGGCGTTGGCTGCTGATGATGTTGCGGAGGATGCGGCGTTGTTGGATGAGTTGGCTGATGCTGTGTTTGATGCTGTGGTGTGTGATGTGTTGCGTGATGACGTCGCGGTGGTTGCGGGAGGGGCGGCGTCATTGAGCGTGAAGGTGTTGGAGGGGCAGCCTGTGCCGATTGTGAGGCGTGTGGTGGCGCGTTGGTTGCGGCTGGTGGGGGCGAATCCGACGGGTGGGAGTATTCGTGCTGTGGTGCAGTTGATTGTCGCGTGGAGTGGGCAGGGGGCGGTGGCTGTGCGCAGGGCTGACGGTGGGGTTGGGGGCGGCAGGTTGGAAGTGCGGCGCAGAGGTGGCAAGCTTGAGGTGGATCGCACTGGCCTCAACCTTGGTTAAAAGGACTTTTTGCTTATGTACGAAGAGTACGAACTGTACGACAATCCGGACTTCAACATTCCTGAGGGCCGCTATGCGGATGATTTGCAGGCTGTGTTGATTGATGAGCAGACGCTGCAGGCGCGGGTGCGGGAGCTTGCTGAGCGTGTGTCGGATGCTTACCGTGATGAGCCTGAGGACCTGATTTTGGTGGGGGTGCTTAAGGGGGCTGTGTTCTTTATGACAGATTTTGCTCGTTCGATGACTATCCCTTGCCAGTTGGAGTTCATGGCGGTGTCTTCGTACGGTAATTCTTCGTCGAGCTCTGGTGTGGTGCGAATTTTGAAGGATTTGGACCGCGATATTGAGGGCAAGAATGTCATCATTGTTGAGGACATTATTGACTCTGGTTTGACGTTGTCGTGGTTGATTAAGAATTTGAAGAACCGTCGGCCGAAGAGCCTTGAGGTTGTTGCGTTGCTGCGTAAGCCTGATGCGGTGAAGGCTAAGGTTGAGCTGTTTGATTTGGGGTTCGATATTCCCAATGAGTTCGTGGTGGGCTATGGCTTGGATTATGCGGAGCGTGGCCGTGATTTGCCGTTTGTGGCGAGCCTGAAACCGAGCGTCTACGCGGACAATTAGATAGCGCGTAGTGAATGATCATAAAGCCCCCACGGACAATCCTGTGATGTTTTTTCTCCGGAAGTTTAAGTTTGTCTGAAGATATAAAAGCAAATACGCCGGAGGCTACGAGTAGAGCTACGGTGTAAAAACCATAAGTGATGTCTAGGGGGTCAGAATTCCTGTCTAGATATTCCGCTAAACAGATGAAAAAGTAATGATCGAGCAGTGTGAATTTTTCGATCCCGTGTATAAATGTTAAATGAATCACTTCGAGCTCCTTGTGGGTGCCTGCGGTTTTCGCTACCCCGGGGAACATTGACGGCCGCCGGCACGTTACAGTAGTAGAAACCAACAAACTGCAGCTAAGGAAGGGTCCCTGCGTCCTCCATCCACGTGCAGACCCGCACGCCCCAACAGGCCGTGAGTGTCGCGACGTCATGAGGTGGGCGCGGGCGTTTATCTATGGACAATAAGAAGCTTCTGCGCATCAGTGCCATTGCGGCCATTGTGCTGATGTCCCTGTACGTGTTCACCGTTTTTAGTGACACTAGCCGCGGCTATCGGCCCGTCGACACGTCGGTGGCGATGAAGCAGCTGGACGATAAGAACGTTAAAGAAGCGCGTATTGCTGATCGCGAGCAGCGGGTTCTGCTGAAGCTCAAGGATCCGATTAGCGTTGACGAAAAGGACGGCATCGAGCAGGTCGTTGCGGAATACCCCGCGCGGGTTACTCCGGATGTTTTCAGCAAGGTTGAGGCTTCTGGCGCGGAGAAGTACACCACGAAGGTTTCCCGCGATTCCTTCTTGGGTTCGATGTTGCAGATGCTGCTGCCGATGTTGATCCTGTTTGGTTTGATCACGTTCATGATCACCCGCATGCAGGGTGGCGGAATGGGCATGTTTGGCATTGGTGGTTCCCGTGCGAAGGAACTGACCAAGGATATGCCGACCAACACTTTTGATGACGTCGCGGGGGCCGATGAGGCAGTTGATGAGCTGCAGGAGATCAAGGATTTCTTGCAGGATCCTTCCCGCTACGAGGCTTTGGGCGCGAAGATTCCGCGCGGTGTGTTGCTGTATGGCCCGCCCGGTACGGGTAAAACCTTGTTGGCGCGAGCTGTCGCTGGTGAGGCCGGGGTGCCTTTCTTCTCTATTTCGGGTTCGGACTTCGTTGAGATGTTCGTCGGCGTGGGTGCTTCCCGAGTGCGTGACCTGTTTAAGCAGGCGAAGGAAAACAGCCCCTGCATTATTTTCGTCGATGAGATTGACGCCGTG
Organism: Corynebacterium argentoratense DSM 44202; assembly: GCF_000590555.1. Lineage (NCBI taxonomy): Bacteria > Bacillati > Actinomycetota > Actinomycetes > Mycobacteriales > Corynebacteriaceae > Corynebacterium > Corynebacterium argentoratense. The sequence continues at coordinate 1,824,459 of NC_022198.1, read as the reverse complement.
GGTCGTCAGCGTGGCTCCGGTATGGGTGGTGGCCATGACGAGCGCGAGCAGACATTGAACCAGTTGTTGGTGGAGATGGATGGTTTCGGCGACCGCGAGGGCGTCATCCTTATTGCTGCCACCAACCGCCCGGATATTTTGGACCAGGCTTTGCTGCGTCCTGGGCGTTTCGACCGTCAGATCCCGGTGACTAACCCTGATTTGAAGGGCCGCGAGCAGATCCTGGAGGTTCACGCTAAGGGTAAGCCTTTCGCCAAGGACGCTGATTTGAAGGCGTTGGCTAAGCGCACCGCGGGTATGTCTGGTGCGGACTTGGCCAATGTGCTCAACGAGGCTGCACTGTTGACCGCTCGTGTGGGCGGTAACGTCATCACTGGCGATGCTTTGGAAGAGGCCACTGACCGTGTGATTGGTGGCCCGCGTCGTTCCTCCAAGATCATCTCTGAGAAGGAGAAGAAGGTCACCGCTTATCACGAGGGTGGTCACACGATTGCTGCGTGGGCGATGAAGGACATCGAGCGCGTCTATAAGGTGACGATCCTTGCCCGCGGCAAGACCGGTGGGCATGCGATGACTGCCCAAGAGGACGATAAGGGCATGTACAACCGCAACGAGTTGTTCGCCCGCATCGTGTTCGCAATGGGCGGCCGCTCTGCTGAAGAGGTTGTGTTTGGCGAGCCCACTACCGGTGCGTCGAACGACATTGAGCAGGCGACCAAGATTGCTCGCGCGATGATCACTGAGTATGGCATGAGCCCGCAGATGGGCACCGTGAAATACGGTGAGGAGCAGGGTGATCCTTTCTCCGGTCGCGGTGGCGGCGGCACCTTGGAATACAGTCCTGAGGTTGCTAACCAGATCGACGAGCAGGTCCGCTACTTGGTTGGTAAGGCCCATGAGGTCGCCTACAACATTTTGAAGGATCGCCGCGAGTACTTGGACAAGCTCGCAACCAAGCTGTTGGAGAAGGAGACACTGCGTCGTCCTGACCTTGAGGCTTTGTTTGAGGACATGCCTAAGGAGGAGCGCATCGAGGTGTTCCCGGGCGAGTCTGATTACTTCCCGAGCCAAGGCTTGGAGCCGGTGAAGACCCCCACCGAGCTCGCGATTGAGCGTGGTGAAGAGCCCCCGAAGCCTTTCAATATTATTGAGGCGTCCCGTGCTGCGCGTGCCCGCCGCCAGGCTGAGCTCGAGCGCCAGCAGAAGATGGGCATGTTCCCCGATAACCCTGGCGCCGCCGCGCAACCTGCCCAGCCTGAACAGTCAGAACAGCATGATTCGCAGCAGCCGGCATCGCCGCGGCAATACGGTGGCACCCCACCACCTGCAGGATGGACAGTGCCTGGCTGGCCCGGAGGCGGCAAGCAGCAGGACTCGGGCGATTACCGTCAGCACCCGGGCTGGAGCAACTACGGCACCCCCGGTACCGACGGCCAGTCTGGTCTGCCAGCACAGGCGCAGCAAGCCCAGCAGCCGGCGGAGGAAATTGGCTTCCACACCGGCATTCCCGAGGCCCAGCAGTCCAGCGCAGCACCTGTGGAGCAAGAAGAATACGGCTTCGCCCTACCCGCACACGAAAAGCCCGACCACCCGGAGGTCGTCGCTGATGAACCTGTCAGTGATAAGCCTGAGACGGATGCAGAAGGCCACGACACCGCTACCGACGCCGAGATCGAAGAGCAGCCTGCCGCCGACGAACACAAGGGCTTCCCGTGGGATACTCCCGCGCCCAAGCACCTCAAGAATCCCGACAGTCCGGAGCGCGAGGACTAAAAGATGTTTGATCGTGAGCGCGCGGAAGCTGCAGTCCGCGAACTACTTATCGCGGTGGGCGAAGACCCCGATCGCGAAGGCCTGCAAGACACCCCCGCGCGCGTCGCACGTGCCTACGAGGAAGTCTTCGCCGGCCTGCACGTCGACCCCACAGAAGTTCTGAATAAGACCTTCAGCGAGGACCACCAGGAACTCGTGCTCGTCAAGGACATCCCGATTTACTCCACCTGCGAACACCACCTGGTGCCCTTTTTCGGCCACGCCCACATCGGCTACATCCCTGGAAAAAACGGCCAGGTCACCGGGCTATCGAAGCTTGCTCGACTGGTAGACCTGTTCGCCAAACGCCCGCAGGTGCAAGAACGCCTCACTACCCAGGTGGCAGATGCGATAGTCGAGAAACTGGGTGCACAGTCAGTCATCGTCGTCATCGAGTGCGAGCACCTGTGCATGGCCATGCGCGGGATCCGCAAACCGGGTGCCCGAACCACCACATCCGCTGTTCGCGGAGGGTTCAAAGCTAACGCCGCATCACGCGCCGAAGTGCTCTCCCTCATCCGCGGCTAAACAAGGCCCCAACTAGGCCCTAACTAGACCTCAACCGGGTCTGAACCAAGGTGAAGCATCGTGAACGATTCCAGCGCAGTCCAAGGCAACCAGCTAGGTCGCACCCTCGTGATGGGCATCCTCAACGTCACCGAGGATTCCTTCTCCGACGGCGGCAATTACCTCGACCCCAGCCGTGCACTGGCGCACGCCGAACAAATGATTAATGACGGCGCGGACATCATCGATGTCGGCGGGGAATCCACCCGTCCCGGCGCAACCCGCGTGTCCGAAGAACAGGAACTCGCGCGCGTCGTGCCGGTTGTGCGCGAGCTCGCATCCCGCGGCGTCATAACCAGCGTGGATACGATGCGTGCGTCCGTCGCCCGGGCCTGCGCAGATGCCGGGGTGAACTACATCAATGACGTCTCCGGTGGTCGCGCGGATGCGGACATGTTTGCTGCCATCGCCGACACCGGGCTGCCTGCCATCCTCATGCAGTGGCGAACCGACGCCTACGGTGACGCCGCAGGCGCCGCCCACACGCCGGGCAACGCCCTGCAGGAAGTCCACGACGACCTCCAGGCACTCGTCAGCGACGTGAAGGCAGCCGGCGTGGCAGAGGAACAGATCATTTTGGACCCTGGCCTAGGGTTCGCCAAAACACCGCGCGACAACTGGGAGATCCTCGCAGGGCTCGACAGCTTAAGCGCACTCGGCTACCCCTTGCTTATCGGCGCATCCCGCAAACGCTTCCTCCAAGCCATCCGCGCAGACCGCGGCCTGGACAGTGGCCCACGCGCAGCCGACCCCGCAACCGCAGCATTAAGCGCACTGTGCGCTGCGAAGGATGTGTGGGCCGTCCGCGTCCATGATGTCGCCTTCACCCGTGATGCCATCGACGTCGCACAGGCCGTCGCAACCGCACACTCCACCACAACCACAGACTTTTCACTGGGGGCGTCACACCATGGCTGATCGCATCGAACTTACAGGTCTGCGGGCCTACGGCTACCACGGGGTGTTCGAGCACGAAAAAGCAGAAGGCCAAGAATTTATCGCCGACATCACCTGCTGGATGGACTTCCCCCGCAACGCCGAAGGGCAGCCAGTCGACCAGCTTGAACGCACCGTCCACTACGGGGAACTCGCCGAACTCGCCCACGGCATCCTCGCTGGGCCAAGCTTCGACCTGATCGAAACCGTCGCCGGCACCATCGCCGACACGATCATGGACACCTACCCCATACTCCACGCAGTCGAGGTGACCATCCATAAACCGAGCGCCCCCATCCCCCTAACATTCGATGACGTCGCGGTGGTCGCCCGCCGCAGCAGAAAAACCAGGTCGACGCGGGCATGAGCGCCACCGCAGTACTATCCATCGGCGCCAACATAGGCGATGCAGACACGTGCGTGCGTAGACTCCGCGGCGTCATTAATAATTTCCGCGATAGCGGTGCTGAGGTGCGCTGCTCCGGTGTGTACGTCACGCCGCCGTGGGGAGGGGTAGAACAAGAAGACTTCTACAACGCCACACTTCGCGTCACATGGCCGCAGCAGACGACAAGCGCCCAGTGGGCAGAAGGATTGTTGCGCCAATGTCAGCAGCTCGAAGCAGAGGCCGACCGGGTGCGCGAAGTGCGATGGGGGCCGCGGACGTTGGACGTCGACATCGTTGATATTGAGGGCTACGCTTCCGACGATCCCCGCCTGTCCGTCCCACACCCCCGCGCCCATCTACGGGCATTTGTGCTTGTGCCCTGGCTAGAGATCGAGCCAACGGCTACCCTTGGGGGACACAGCATTACAGAACTGCTCGAGGTACTGCCTCCGGCGGAACTCAACGCTATAACGAGGATGGAAGGAGTAACACTGTGAAGAAAACCAACATCACAGTACTCGTGGCAAGTGGGGCATTTGTTGCCGCCGCCGCAGCCATTCTCACCTACGGCTTCTACAGCGATATGCCACCACTATCCGCAGGTGTTGCCGCGATGCTGTGGCTCGTTGCAGCTGTGTGCGCCGTGATGGCGCGGGTGGTGCGCCGCAACGTTGAAGGGGGCACAGTGGGCTTCGATCGTTCGCAAATGTCGCCCATCGCGATCGCCAACTGGTTGGCTATCGGGCGGGCGAGTGCCTGGACCGGTGCCATCGCCGCAGGTGCTTACATCGGCATCGGATTGTATGTGGTGCCCAAGGCTGCGCAGCTGGCCTCGGCCGGCGAAGACCTCCCGGCCGTGTTGCTGAGCGCGGCGGGAGGCATCGGATTGTCGGCGGCAGGGCTGTGGCTTGAGAGATCCTGCGAAGTACCCCCGATCGACGGCGAGCCAGCAGCCTAAACCGTGCTCGCCTTCGCCTTCGGCGGGGGAGTGCTAGGCGACGCCGGGAGCCACCTTGATGTCGCACTCCGTGTGTGCCCTGACGTCCTCGACGGTGATACCGGGCGCGAGCTCACCAGTAGGGGAAGAAGCGGCAACAAACTGCAAAGCAACAGTATCTGAAATGAGTGTGTCCGACGCGGGATCTATCAGGCCAACAGACAAGCGCCCCTCTTGCGGCACAGCACCCTCAGGACCCTCAGCACCGTGCCCGGGGATTGGGGAATAATCCGGGGTGGTCACATCCACATACAGCGGCTCCACCCCATTGTCGGCAAGCAACCGATGCACGGTGTCCTTGACCGCCGCAGGCCCACGCTCCGCCACCGAGTGCGCAGCAGTCATGATCGCCGCAACAACCACCGCGGCGTCACGACTCGAAGCCGACAACCTGGCATTACGGTTCGACACCGGCACCCCATCCGGCATCCGCACCGTCGGCACCGTATGGACCCGCGCATCCATACCCAGGCCGCGCAGACACCCCTGCAAAGCCACGAGCAAAGGATAATCCTTATCGCCTAGAAAGACATCCGTGGCGCCAACCAACGCAGTCACAGCAAACAATCGCGCAAGCAGAGCCTCCTCCCCGCGTGAAGCCACACGAGCGGCCAAAAAGTCATTACCAGGCAACACAGACACCTCGGGGGCAGGGGCCAAAGGGACGACAAAATCCACATCGAGCCCCTGCGGAATCTCGCCGTCGTACGCAACGACAACAACCCCTCCGCTCATCCTGGCGGCAGCGTCCACAACCGCAGTATGCCCCGCATGCCACTGGGACCACACAGGAACCAGCACCACCGGCTGGCCCTTAGCGCGATATGCCTTGCCAATTGCGCGAAGCAGACGCGGCTCCGTCACCGTGCGAGCTGCTCCAGAACTCATAAGTGTCCTCCTGCGAAAGGATCAATCGTGCGTGGGTCGGCGTGAGGGTGGTCGGCAGCGTCGCCCGGCGCCATAGCGAGCAGTAGCGCGGTGCGGGCCTGCTGATAGTTATACAACGCATCCGCAAACTGGGCCCTACGCGAAGGATCCAATGCGATGTGACCGGGGCGGACGCTGGACAAGAGCAACTCCGCAATGGTGTAGCCAACGGAATCCAAGGCCGTCACGACCAAAGCGTCACCCACCGGGGTGCACAAGATCGGGACGTCCGCGTCTATGTCGCCCAAAGCAACATCATGAGGCGCAATCACAATGGGTGTTGACGTCGTGGTGGTCGTTGTTGCAACGATCTGTAGCTCTGCCGGCAACTGCGGATCGTCCAACGGGGTGCATTCGATGTGGCCAGCTGACCTTAACAGCTCGGCGATGGCAAGGGTGTTGTCGGTGAGGTCGAGTACATCGAAGCGCAGTGTGCGCCGGCCAGTCGCGGGATGTGAAGGCGTCGACATAACCGGCTAGCTGTTGCCCTGGCTGCGCTTGAGCAGCTCAGCTACGGACAGTCCGCCCTGATGCTCATCACGACGGCGGCGTCCACCGCGGGCCTTGTCCTCCTGGGCGTGCGGTGCCGACTGGGCTTCAGCCTTCACCTCGGTGCGAGCTTGCACCGGAGCCTCGGGCTCCGGCTTCGGTTCCGGCTTGGGTTCGGTCTTCGGCTCCGGTTTCGGTTCCGGCTTGGGTTCCGTCCGCACAGCGGTGGTGTGATCAGCGGAATCATCCTTTGGAGATACCCAACTGACTTTCGCGAAGGAGGAGGTGTCAAAGTGGCTGCCGCCCTGATCAGAATCGCTTTTCGTGCCGGTCGCCTCAAACTCGCCCGTGACAGGTTCAGCTTCCACTGGCTCTTGGGAATCCTCCGCTTGCTCCGCATTTCGAGTTGCCTCCAGCTCCTGCGGTGGCGCCCACAACGCGGAAATAGCCGGGGTCTCGAAACTCATCACAGTGCCCGTCAACGCCTCGATCTGGCCGCGCACCGCATCCAACTGGGCACGGATCGCAGCCAGAGTTTCGTCCTGGGATGCGCGAAGATTATCAAGATAACGCTGCTCAAGAAGTAATTCCTGCTCGCGGTGAGCAATCTGCTCCTTTTCGAGCTCGGCAACAAAACGCGCCTTCTCGCTACGCAGACGCTCGCGCTCAAACTCGAAACGGCGACGGTAGGAAGCCACCAAAATGAGGCCCAGAATCGCAGCCCACAACGCAAGGATCACCGCGATTTTCATCGCCCCCGTACTGCCGCTAAACAGCATGACAACGGTGCAAATCACCGACAAGCCCACAATGATGCTCAAAAGCAGCGGGCCACGGTCGGGGGTGAGTTGCAGGTTGGTTTTCTGTTCAGCCATGCCCACTAATCTACCCCAGTGATTGCTCCATCAGCGCCTGCAAGCTGGGTGCGTCGACATCATGATCAAGCAGCGGCAACGTCCACACCAGGACATCCCCAGCATGTTGCCGCAAGTGGCCCAGCGCATCAAGATCCAATTCCCGACGCCGCGCTCACACCCCCGGACCCTTAACAGATGCCTCTTGGCTGGGCGCCTGTTGGTTTGGCACCCGGCTGGGGGTTACCATTGTCTGCATGACTCAAGCCAATAACACCCTAGACCTGCCGGAACAGCTGAAGATTCGCCGCGACAAGCGCGCTAAGCTGCTGGAGTCTGGGGTCGAGGCCTACCCGGTTGAAGTTGACCGCACCATTTCTATTAGCGATTTGCGCAAGCAGTTTGTCGTCAACAAGCCTTCGGATGATGACGCCGCGTCTGCTGCGTCGAAGGTGCCGGAAGGTGCGCGTGTGCTGGAAGTTGGCGAGGAAACTGATGTTGAGGTTGCTATTGCCGGCCGCGTGATTTTTGTCCGTAACACCGGCAAGTTGTGCTTTGCCACGGTGCAAGAGGGCAATGGCACTCAGGTGCAGGCTATGCTATCGCTGGCTGAGGTGGGGGAGGAAGCCTTGGCGGCGTGGAAGCAGGACGTCGATTTGGGCGACTTTGTTTCTGTTCGGGGCCGCGTTATTTCCTCCAAGCGTGGTGAGCTTTCGGTCATGGCTAAGAGCTGGCACATGGCTGCCAAGTCTTTGCGCCCGTTGCCGGTTGCACACAAGGATATGAGCGAAGACAGCCGTGTTCGTCATCGCTACACCGACCTGATTATGCGCGAGCAGGCACGTACCAACGCCATGACTCGTATTAAGGTGATGCGCGCGCTGCGTAATTACCTTGAGTCCCAGGACTTTGTCGAGGTTGAAACCCCGATGCTGCAGACGCTGCACGGTGGTGCTGCCGCTCGTCCATTCCAGACCCGTTCCAACGCCCTGGATATTGACTTGTACCTGCGTATTGCGCCCGAATTGTACCTCAAGCGTTGCGTTGTGGGCGGCATCGAGCGTGTCTTCGAGGTTAACCGTAACTTCCGTAATGAGGGCGTGGACTCTTCCCATAGCCCTGAGTTCGCGATGCTGGAGACGTACCAGGCATGGGGTACCTACGACGATGGTGCCGAGATGATCAAGAACTTGATCCAGTCTGTTGCCCGCGAGGTCTTCGGATCCACTACTGTCACCTTGGCTGATGGCAGCGAATACGACCTGGGTGGCGAGTGGAAGTCCATCGAAATGTACCCCTCGCTCAACGAGGCCCTGGCCAGGAAGTTCCCCGGCCAGCCGGAGGTCACCATTGACTCCAGCGTCGACGAGCTCAAAGAAATCGCAAAGGTCATTGGTTTGGATGTGCCGGCCAAGGACGGTTGGGGACACGGAAAACTCGTCGAGGAAATCTGGGAGCACTTGTGTGAAGACCAGCTGTATGGGCCGATCTTCGTGCGTGACTTCCCGGTGGAGACCTCTCCGCTGACCCGCCAGCACCGCACCAAGCCGGGTGTCACCGAAAAGTGGGACCTCTACGTGCGCGGTTTCGAGTTGGCGACCGGTTACTCGGAGCTTGTTGACCCTGTGATCCAGCGTGAACGCTTCGAGGACCAAGCCCGCCTAGCGGCTGGTGGCGATGAAGAAGCAATGGTGTTGGATGAGGACTTCCTCACCGCAATGGAACAGGGCATGCCGCCGACTGCCGGCTGCGGTATGGGCATCGATCGTCTGCTCATGGCCTTGACCGGTTTGGGTATTCGCGAAACCATTCTGTTCCCGATGGTTAAACCCGAAGCGAAATAGCCCCGGGCGAGTTAGTAGCGCCGCATTCCAAGGCGGCGCAGCATTTGCTCAACCCCGGCGAGCAGCGCGATCAACACGAAGAACAGCAGGAATACGCCGGCGGTGTTTTTCAGCGCCGCTGCATATCCGAGATCGTTGACGTCGAGGAAGAAATAGGGGTACCAACCTGTCTCGGCGCCCCGGACAAAAGTCCACACGCACCAGATGATGGGAAGGATCAACGCCAATCCGATATTGATGGGGGTAATATCGGCGCGTTTTCTTCGCGGCATTGACAATATCCAGATCACTGGCATCAACACCGGCATAATCATGTGCTCCACCGGGTTGGTGAAACGATATGTTCCGACGCTGGGGGAGCCGTCGGCCAACACGAAGTTGTACACCAGGCCAGTCACCAGCAGCATCATCGCCGCGTCAATCCGGGCGGCTGCGGCCCAGTGGGACTCGTGATTGCCTAGGAAATAGGCCAGGCCCAAACCAGCGCCCACAATGTTCGACCACAGGGTGAAGTAGGAATAGGTGGCAATCAGCTTTTGCCCCGGGGTGTCGAACGCCGGGAACTCTTCGAAAGGATTGCGCGCATTATGGACACCGCTGACAACTACAGCAGCCGTCGCGAGAAGAAAAGCGATGAGGCCCAACACCCGCACAACGGTGCTGTTGTGGGTGAGATGCTGGGCGGTCGCGGCGTCATGATCCGCAATCTCAAAATTATTCACAGCGGCTAACTTTAGTGTGACAAAAACGGATAGCGCAAGTGTGGCTAAATACCCCCAATATGAGTAAAACCTTGAAAATTCCTGAGAATTACGATAACCTGGTCGACTGAAGCCTCTATGCTTATCATGTAAGGAAAACTATGCACAGCACTTTCGGGCACTCGCCCAAGAATACGCGCCGCAAGATGGTCTCGCTAATCGCAGCCACAGGCATCGCGTTCGGCAGCGTCATCGCACCGCAGTCCGCAGTAGCGGTGGAAACCTGCGCTGCAACGACCACCGAGATCCCGCGCGCAATCACCAACGTTCATATCCTAGCCGACGGCAAAGAAACAGACACCTTCACCAAGGGGCAGTTCGTCGACATTAAGTTCGACTGGAACTCCCCCGGAACTACTTTGAAGGCCGGAAGCTTCTTCACCATCCAGGTTCCTCAGGAATACTTCGGCTCCGGACAAAAGCCGTCCCGAACTTCCCCATTCACGCGGAAGGCAGCTCCGAGGTTATCGGCTGCGGTAGCTACGGATCCGACGGCACCCTCACCGTGGTGTTCAATGAAAAGGTTGAAGGCTTACAAAACCCGCGCGGTTGGGTCAGCGTTGGCGCAATCGTCAGCGGTAAGGAAAACGAGACTGGCAAGACTTCCAAGGTGAACTTCAAGGACGTCAAGTCCATTGATATCAACATTAAGCCGAGCGTCGGTGCCGCAAACTGGGTCTTCCGTAAGGATGGCTGGTTGACCTTGCCCACGGACCACGAGTTCTTCAGCTTGCAGAAGATGTTGTCTTGGCGCTTGAACGTGCCTGCCTACGACAAAGAGCTGCACAACCTGGTCATCACCGACGATTCCGCCGATCCCAAGTGGTACTTCAACTGTGATGCCACCAAGGCAAACCTGAAGATGACCGAAGGTCTTGGTGGTCCCGAGATTAAAGACATCCCGTGGACCCTTGAATGCGAGAAGGAAAAGGTCACCATCAAGGTGCCCACCGTTCCCGCAAATCGCAACATCGTTTTCGGCAACATGATCGGTGCAGCTGACAAGCTGGTAAACGGTACTTACACCAACACCGCTACCGGCGACGCTGACGAGATCAAGACGATCAGCACCAACCAAGATTCCGTGGACGTTCGCGCGGCAGGTGCCGCCGATGCGGATACCCCCACCACGCCTCCTACGAAGCCGTCTGAGCCGTCCACGCCTCCTACGAAGCCGTCTGAGCCGTCCACGCCTCCTACGAAGCCGTCTGAGCCGTCCACGCCTCCTACGAAGCCGTCTGAGCCGTCCACGCCTCCTACGAAGCCGTCTGAGCCGTCCACGCCTCCTACGAAGCCGTCTGAGCCGTCCACGCCTCCTACGAAGCCGTCTAAGCCGTCTGAGCCGTCCACGCCTCCTACGAAGCCGTCTGAGCCGTCCACGCCTCCTACGAAGCCGTCTGAGCCGTCCACGCCTCCTACGAAGCCGTCTGAGCCGTCCACGCCTCCTACGAAGCCGTCTAAGCCGTCTGAGCCGTCCACGCCTCCTACGAAGCCGTCTAAGCCGTCTGAGCCGTCCACGCCTCCTACGAAGCCGTCTGAGCCGACCCCGCCTCCCACTCCCCCGAGCAGCAGCGAGATTCCTTGGTGGCTCATCCTGATCCCCTTCGTTCCGCTGATCCCGCTGATCATGGGTGGCGGTTCTTCCACCCCGCAGGCTGGCCCCAGCACGCCCGCTCAGCCGACACAGCCCACCCCAGTGAAGGGTCTGCCTAAGACCACCACCGAGGCTCCGGCCGCTCCGGTGAAGGGCATCGAAAAGTCCAATCCGGCTCCGGCTGCTACTCAGGCGCCTGCTCAGGCTCCCCGCAAGCAGCTGGCCGCTACCGGTGCTAACACCGCAGGCTTGATGTTTGTAGCAGCGTTGCTTGGCTTGGCTGGCGTTGCTCTAATCCGACGCAAGAAGGCTTAAAACTTAAAGGTTTTCGCCCTTCGCGTTGAATAACAACGGCACTCTGGTGATGGTTATCCATCCCGAGTGCCGTTTTGCTATTTCCTGCGATTTTCCACCGATTTTTCATGGTGTTCGCTACCGGCGTACAGGTAGAAAAATGCCTATTGAACAGCGATTTTACGCATCGTTTGTCTCTGATTGGCTGTGGAGGCCCTTTTTGTTGCAATGTCGGGCCGAATCCCGCGTTACAGTGAGTGCATATATCGACACGTTTAGGTTAAAGGGGTTTTGGTATGTTTGAGCGGTTCACCGACAGGGCGCGGCGAGTAATCGTCCTTGCTCAAAATGAAGCACGGATGCTTAACCACAGTTACATCGGTACTGAGCACATCCTCCTCGGTTTGATCCACGAGGGTGAAGGTGTAGCCGCGAAGGCGCTAGAGTCCCTCGGCATTTCCCTGGCTGCTGTGCGCCAAGAGGTTGAAGAAATTATCGGCCACGGCACCACCCCTCCCAAGGGGCATATCCCGTTTACTCCCCGCGCTAAAAAGGTCCTTGAGCTCTCGCTGCGCGAGGGTCTGCAAATGGGGCACAAGTACATCGGTACTGAATTCCTCCTCCTTGGCCTCATCCGCGAAGGCGAAGGCGTAGCGGCCCAGGTATTAGTCAAGCTCGGCGCCGACCTGCCCAGGGTTCGTCAGCAGGTTATCCAACTGCTGTCGGGCTACGAGGGGAACGGCGGCTCCCCAGAGGTAGAAGACTCCGGCGATACCGTCGGTGCAGGCTCCGGCTCCCGAACCATGGGCGGTCCCGCGTCCTCCGGTGGAGTGGGCGAACGCTCCAACTCCTTGGTTCTAGACCAGTTTGGCCGCAACCTCACCCAAGCAGCCAAGGACGGCAAGCTCGACCCAGTGGTGGGTCGCGAAAAGGAAATTGAGCGCATCATGCAGGTGCTGTCTCGCCGAACCAAGAACAACCCCGTATTGATCGGTGAACCCGGTGTCGGTAAGACCGCCGTAGTCGAAGGCCTCGCACTCGACATCGTTAACGGCCGCGTGCCCGAAACCCTGCGCGACAAGCAGCTTTACAGCCTCGACCTGGGCTCCCTTGTTGCAGGGTCCCGTTACCGCGGTGACTTCGAGGAACGCCTCAAGAAAGTTCTGAAGGAAATCAACCAGCGCGGTGACATCATCCTGTTTATCGACGAGATTCACACCCTGGTTGGCGCAGGTGCCGCAGAAGGCGCAATCGACGCGGCGTCATTGCTGAAACCCAAACTGGCTCGTGGTGAACTGCAGACCATCGGTGCAACCACCCTCGATGAATACCGCAAGCACATCGAAAAGGACGCCGCGTTGGAACGTCGCTTCCAGCCCGTCAACGTCCCGGAGCCCAGTGTTGACCTGACCATTGAGATCCTCAAGGGTCTGCGCGACCGCTACGAAGCGCATCACCGTGTGTCCATCACCGACTCTGCGCTGGCGGCTGCTGCGAACCTTTCGCACCGCTACATCAATGACCGCTTCTTGCCTGACAAGGCCGTCGATCTCATCGACGAAGCCGGCGCACGCATGCGCATTAAGCGCCTGACCGCACCGCAGTCGTTGCGCGACGTCGACGAAAAGATCGCCGACGTGCGCCGCCAAAAAGAAGCAGCTATCGACGCCCAAGACTTCGAAAAGGCTGCCGGCCTGCGCGATACCGAACGCCAGCTGCATGAGGAGCGCGCTGAAAAGGAAAAGGCGTGGCGCAACGGCGAACTTGAGGAAATCCTTGAGGTGGGCGAAGAGCAGATCGCCGAAGTCCTCGGCAACTGGACCGGCATCCCCGTGGTCCAGCTGACGGAGGAAGAATCTTCACGTCTGCTCAAGATGGAAGAAGAACTCCACAAGCGCATCATTGGCCAGGACGACGCAGTCAAGACTGTCTCCCGCGCCATCCGCCGCACCCGCGCGGGTCTGAAGGACCCCAAGCGTCCCAGCGGTTCCTTTATCTTCGCCGGCCCCTCCGGTGTGGGTAAAACCGAGCTGTCCAAGGCCCTAGCGGAGTTCCTCTTCGGCGACGAAGAAGCGCTCATCCAGATCGACATGGGTGAGTTCCACGACAAGTTCACCGCCTCCCGCCTGTTCGGTGCACCCCCCGGGTACGTAGGCTACGACGAAGGCGGCCAGCTGACCGAAAAGGTGCGCCGCAAGCCCTTCTCTGTCATTCTCTTCGACGAGATCGAAAAGGCACACAAGGAGATCTACAACACCCTCCTGCAGGTGCTTGAGGAAGGCCGCCTCACTGACGGCCAGGGTCGCGTGGTGGACTTCAAAAATACCGTCATGATCTTTACCTCCAACCTTGGAACGCAGGACATTTCCAAGGCTGTGGGCATGGGCTTCTCCGGTACCGGCGAGCAGGACGAAACCGGCCGCTACGAACGCATGAAGAACAAGGTGCACGACGAGCTGAAGAAGCACTTCCGCCCCGAGTTCTTGAACCGCATTGATGACGTCGTGGTGTTCCATCAGCTCACGCAGGATCAGATTGTCGACATGGTTGATCTGCTTCTGGGCCGCGTGTCTAAGGCTCTGGGTGAAAAGGATATGGGCCTGGAGGTTAGCGATCAGGCAAAGCAGCTGCTTGCAAAGCGTGGCTTCGACCCGGTCCTTGGTGCACGCCCGCTGCGCCGCACCATCCAACGAGAGATCGAAGACGCATTGAGCGAAAAGATCCTGTTCGGTGAGATCGGTGCAGGCGAGATCGTAGTAGTCGATGTGGAGGGCGAAGACCCAACCTCTGCCAAGGCCACCTTGACGTTCTCCGCGAAGCCGAAGCCCCTGCCAGAGCTGTCGGATGTTAGCCACGAGGTAGCTGACGCGATCCGCCAGGTGTCGGACGCGTCGGAGCAGCCCGTGCCGGAGGATTCCACCGCTGAACAGTTGGAAATCGACAATGCCATTGCGCTGGCTGATGAGGAATCCGACGGTGATAGCAACTAGCCTCTACAATCCTTATACAGTGGGCTAGACAACCAGCACGAGGAGGACAACATGGCACGCAAGAGCATCACCCCAACGGGACTGAACTTCCGCAAACGTAAAAAAGTCGGTAAGAACTCCTGGATCAACGTATCCGGCTCTGGTGTGTCCGGCTCCACAAAGCTGGGTCCGGTTACCGTCAACAGTCGCGGTGGCCTGTGGGTGCGACTTCCTGGTGGCTTCACCTTCCGGGGACGCTGGAAGAAGTAAACCGCTGACGTAGCGCCAAAAGACAAGCCGTGGTTAGAACCTCTAATCACGGCTTCTTTGTGTCTTGCTGAAGGTTTTAGGCTGGCAGAGCGAAACCAATGTCTAGTTGTTCAACTAGGCCGTCTTCTAGAAGACCAAGCAGAGCGCGGTCTCGTTGTGCAGCATCGGGCCACAGCAGATCGATGGTGCCTTTTGTAACGGGGGAGTCGGATTCGCGCAGAGCCTTCATGATGATGCCGCGCACCTGCCTGTCAGTTCCCGCAAATTTCTGCACTCGTTTTTTCGCCTGTGCCAGCTCCTGCTCTGAGGGGGCGGGCGCTCCTGCCAGCTGCCAGGCACAAGACGCCTGAATGGGGCAGTGTCCGCAATCAGGTGATGACGCCGTGCATACCAACGCCCCAAGCTCCATCATTGCGACAGAGAAAGTCGGCCCGTGAACGTCGTCGGGCGCGGCGTCAACAAGTGCTTGTTGCTTCCTTAAGTCAGAGGCTCTTGCCGGGCTTTGAAGATAATTTCCGGACACGGCGCGGGCGTAGACTCTGCGCACATTGGTGTCGACGACGGCGACGTTGTGGTCGTAGTGGAAGCACAGCACTGCTCGCGCCGTGTAGTCCCCGATACCTGGCAGTGCCAGCAGCTCCGCCAAGTCTTCTGGAACGGGCTCGGAACCTTCCCTTGCGTTCGATTCGGCGCCGTATCGGGCGGTGATTTCCTGGGCGCATTCGTGAAGCCGGAGGGCGCGGCGGGGGTAACCTAAAGAACCCCACGCGCGGAGAATGTCAGCCCGCGATGCCGCTGCAAAGTCTTGCGGGGTGGGCCATCGATCCATCCACTGTTGCCAAATCGGTTGCACCCTGGCGACGGGGGTTTGTTGGCTCATCACCTCTGAAACAAGAACACCCCAGGCTGTTGTGCCTGGTCGTCGCCATAGCAGGGGGCGAGCGTTGGCTGCATACCAATCGCACAGTGCGCGGTAATCGAACTGTGTTGGTCGGCTGGGGGCGTGGTTTCGAGCGTTCATTCTAAGTGTGTCAGTGTTCCAGAAATGGGCAGCGGAAGCCAAGCTAAGTAGTTAGCGAGGGTGTCGTGGGGCACAATGTTTCTCATGAGAGATGCTGAGCGGACACCCCACGCGATTTGGGAAGCCTTGCAGGCGGGCAACCGCCGTTTTATGAACTTCGAGGAAACGCGGCCAAACCAAGATCACCGTCGCCGCGTGGAGCTGACCGCAGGCCAGGAACCCCACGCAGTTGTTCTGGCCTGCTCAGATTCCCGGGTGCCGGTGGAGATGATCTTCGACCAGGGTTTGGGCGACATCTTCGTCATCCGCACGGCCGGGGAAATCATCGACTTGGCGGTGCTTGGCTCGCTTGAATACGCGGTGCAAGGTTTGCATGTGCCCCTGATCGTGGTTCTCGGCCACGAATCCTGTGGCGCAGTCGCTGCGACGCAAGCTGCCTTGGACGGCCACGAAATCCCGGGTGGTTTCCAGCGCGTGCTGATTGAAAAAGTCAGCCCCTCCATTTTAGAAGCGCGCGCCATGGGCAAGACCACCACAGAAGAATTTGAGGCCCACCACGTGGCGGAGACCGTCGACCAGATCATGAGCCGATCGCCAGAGATCAAAGCCGCAGTTGCCAAAGGCCGCATGGGTATCGTCGGCGTGCGTTACCGCCTGTCCGATGGCCTGGCAGAGCCTGTCGTTGAAATCGGCGTGGAAGCCTAAGCTTCGCGCATCCGCCGGCTAGTGTGTGCAGTGTGACTGAACACAATCGTCTGCCCAAGGTTATTTACGTACGACGTCGCGTCGCGGCGGTCGTCGTACTCCTTGCTGTTGTCGCGCTGCTGCTCGGGGTGATGCAGCTGTTTTCCAACCGTTCAGCCGACCAGCCAGATCAATCGGCCGCAGCAGTGACATCCGATGCACCATACCCGGCAAAGGGGACCGATGGGGCGTCGGCAGGCAAAGACAGTGACGACAAGGCGGCGTCATCGGATAAAAAAGATGCCGACAAAGCTGACAAGGACAGCAAAGACGCAGGCGACAAAGCTGACAAGGCTGACAAGGCTGGCAAGGACTCGAAAGACGACAAGGACAGCAAGGACGGCAAGGATTCAGCGGAAAAGCCCAAAAAGCAGAGCTGTGAGCTGTCCGACCTGCAGATTAGCGCCACGAGTGATAAGCCCTCCTACGAGGAAGGACAGTTGCCAGAGTTCTACATGACGGTGAAGAACCCAACCGCCGCGGACTGCACCATCGACCTTCGCGACAACCCCCTGCGTTTTGAAGTCTATAACCTGTCCACCAACCGTCGCGTCTGGTCCGACCTAGACTGCAACCAGCCGGTAGACGGAACCTCCAGGATCTTCCCCGCAGGTTCCGAACGCTACTACCGCGCAGTGTGGTCGCGCACCGATTCCGAGCCCGGACAATGCGGCCAGCGCAACCCGGTGCCGGCAGGGTCTTACTTCCTGCACACCGTCATTGGCAACAACCCTTCCGAGGCGCATCCATTCAACCTGCTGTAACCGCCTGAAAAGAAGCTGAGAATTTTTAGTTTCAGCCCCGGGCACTAGAGATTATTTCTTAAGAAACTCCAGTGCCTGCGCCACAGTCGA
Organism: Corynebacterium argentoratense DSM 44202; assembly: GCF_000590555.1. Taxonomy (NCBI): domain Bacteria; kingdom Bacillati; phylum Actinomycetota; class Actinomycetes; order Mycobacteriales; family Corynebacteriaceae; genus Corynebacterium; species Corynebacterium argentoratense. Next base: position 1,807,138 of record NC_022198.1, on the reverse strand, counting down.
CACCTCGCTGACAACCAGCGGGGTGTCTTTTGCTTGCACGCTTCCACGCGGAACGATTGCGCGTTCAAAGCCCAGACGGGCGGCCTCAGTGAGCCTCTTGTCACAACTGGGCACCCGACGGAGCTCGCCGGCGAGGCCAATTTCCCCGATCACGATTGTGCGCTGCGGCAGGGGAGTGCGGGTTAGTGCTGACGCGGTGGCCATCGCTACCGCCAAGTCGGCCGCGGGCTCACCGATCTTCATGCCGCCAACGGTAGCGATGTAGACCTCCTTGTCGGCGGTTTGCAGGCCGGCGCGCGCCGCTAGAACCGCCAGCACCATCGGCGCACGGGTGGAATCCAGACCCGTCACTGCGCGCCGAGGGTTCTTCGCCGGTGTCTCCATCAGGAGTGCCTGAATCTCTGCCAGGATCGGCCGCACCCCGTCCATCGCTACGGTAATGGCTGTCCCATCCGGGGTGGCGTCACGAGAGGAAAGGAACAACCCACTTGGATCGCTGACTTCCCGGATGCCGTTCGCAGTTTGTTCAAAACAGCCGACCTCATCGGTAGCGCCGAAGCGATTCTTCAAACCCCGAAGCATGCGGAGTGGGGAGTGCTTGTCGCCCTCGAAGTGCAAAACCACATCGACCAGGTGCTCCAGAACTCGAGGACCAGCGACATTTCCATCCTTGGTCACATGTCCCACCAGAATCACTGAGACTCCGGTGGTTTTAGCCAGGGTGGTTAACGCTGCGGTCACTGCACGAGACTGGGCGACGCCGCCAGGCACGCCTTCCACACCCGGTGCATGCATAGTCTGCACAGAGTCGACCACGATCAGCGTTGGTTTTAGCTTATCTACATGGTGGAAGATGGTATCCAAGTTGGATTCGGCAACCAGCAGCAAGTTCTCGTCCAAAGCTCCGGTGCGTTCAGCGCGCAAACGTACCTGGCCCGTCGACTCCTCGGCGGTGGCGTACAGCACCTTGTTTTGTCCATTGTTCGCGCGCGCCGCATGCGCCGCGACGTCAAGAAGCAGTGTGGACTTGCCCACACCGGGTTCGCCGGACAGCAGAACAACCGAACCCGGTACCAAACCGTTACCAAGAACACGATCTAGCTCAGCTATGCCCGTCGTCGTAGCTGTGGTCGCGTCTACGGGGATCGATGTGATCGGTTGAGGAGTAGTCGACTGCCCAGAAACTGCCTGTGTGGAGGGCTGCGAAGGAAGCTGTTCATTCAAGGTTCCCCAGGCCCCGCACTCTGGGCAACGACCAAGCCACTTAGGGGCCTGGTAACCGCAATCGGTACACACGTGGACGGGACGAACTTTCTTAGCCATGTTTCTAAGGTTAGGTCATCCCGCGAAGCTTAGAGTCCACTGAGAATTGATTAGGAGAACCTGAGAATCACGGGTACTGTTAGAAAATGGAAAGTTTTTTACTTAATGTGCTTCTGCTGAGTTTTGGTACAAGCGCACCCACACAGGTTTGGAGAATCTATGTCAATCAGAGTGCTCTCTAGGCGTGCTCTAGCATTGGCTGCTTCCATTCTCATGGTTGGTTCCATGGGATTGAACGCACCACTGCCAGCGGCGCACGCCCAAGTAGCTGCCGGCGAAAACACTGCGCCACCAGCGGCCCCTGCGGTCGCACCTTCTGGCTCGGTGCAGTACGAGCAAGGCGATGGAGTTATCCAATTCAGCCTTGCTCTGCTCGAGGCCGGCGTCGGCCAGGACAAGGATGGCTCCTGTGTCATCAACTCGTCCATGGGCTACGCAATCGGTGACGACAGCGTCGAAGACAACGTCGCCTGCGCAGGTAGTGGCGCGAAATACCAGTTCAGTATGAGTGTGAACTCCGGTAGCGAAGACCGTGTTGTCACTATTCGCCCCCGCTGGGTTGGCCAAAAAGCCCGCGAAGGCTTCCCCGAGCCCACTCGCACCCCGGTGTACAAGTCCGAAGTGCTAAACCTCACCGGTGCTGCCCTGACGGACAACAAAGATGGCACCTACACCATCCGATTCCTGCCGACCCAGGGCAACACCCAGGTGCTTGGCTGGTTCGGCTCCGCCATGACTGAGAATCCCAACCGCGTGATGGAAACCCAGGCTGGTGATTTCAGCCTCGGTGCAGATATCTACGAAGGCCCAAGCGCTAACGGCAAGCTCATCGGTGTGCTGAAGGCCGACCGCGATCTGCGCATCGTCGAAGCCAACCGCATGGACCAGACGATCAACCAGACCTACGAGGACACCAGCCCGACATACCTCGGTGGTACTCCTGCGAACCTTGGGCCTGGAGCCGATACTTCCGTACTGTGTGAAGCAGATGGCAACAACGATATTGACCCCGGTAAGCCCTACCGTGGCATCAGCGCATGGTCTAACCTGACCAACTCGTGGAACATCATGGATGCCAATGCCTACCCCCGGAAGAACGCGAATGGCAAGAGCTACAAACCCGAACTTGGCCTTTACAATGCGCCATCCTCCGATAGCCTGACCCGCTATACCCTGCAGTTGCCGGAGAAGTTCAAAGGCCGTGCGGGAGAAATTATCGGGTACTACAACGGTACGAAAACCACCGTTAAGCTGGATGACCAGGGAAACCCCTACATTCAGGAGCGTTACACGACCAGCCCGGGTACGCGCGGCGAGCGTGCTCCTTTCAAATTCTTCATCCCCGAAGACATGTTCCAAGAGGGTAAGAATGAATTCATTACCCGCATGGACACTGTGGACAAAGAAACCGGCAAGCTAGGCCCGGTTAAATCCTACAACGGTGTCCCTGCTGAATTCCCTGAGGTTGCACCCAAGTGGTTGGATCAGGACCCAGGCAACACTCTTACTTGCACCGATAGCACCACAGATCCCAAGAGCAACACTGGTCCCGGCAAGGGGATGGCTAACAATAACTGCGCCAAGCAGGTTGTTGAAAAGGTGACTTACGACTGTTCTGCCGAGCCCGGAAGCTCCGGCTGTGTTCCTTTCACAAAGAACGACACGGTTGCTTCTTCCAGCCTGAAACTTCCCGATAACCCCAGGGCCCCGCTCAACGATAGCTGGGTTAACCTCAGCCTGTCGCCAGCTAACGCCTCCAGCAACGCTGCGGTGTGCGTTGGCTGGAAGCGCGGCGAGCAGCGCATCAGCCTCTATTATGGTATCGGTGCAAACAACCGCCCCCTCGGCGAGGTCTTTGCCAACGCTAAGGTCTACATCACTGACCAGCCCGTCGACGGCAACAACTGTGGCGAGATCAAAGACTGGACACTCGTAGCCGATTACGCCAACGGCGTGAACAACTTCCGTGACATGAGCGAAGAATGGAACAAGAAGGCCACCGGCCTCTACATCGTTCTTCCCGGTGAGAAGGCAGTTACTAGCCCCACCACCCTGCGCTACCGTGTCGAAGGTGCTGACCCTGCAGTCATCGCAACCGCCATCAAGGACGACCACACTAACCCCGGCCCCAACGAGGCCGGTGTCATCAACCTTGAAGGTGCTAAGTACGTCACTACCCCGAACTTCGCTAGCGTGAAGACTGCTTGTGGCCCGGCCTCACCTGTCGCCAGCAGCCGCATATACTTCTCCACCCCTTCTGCGGGTGTCAACAACTCCTACCTCAGCCGGACTGATCCCGCGATCAAGTCGCTCGGACGCCAAAAATACGAATACCGTGGGGTCCCGTCCCTCGGCTTCAACAACGGCAGCGCCTACCTGAGCTCCAAGACCATGAAGGAAAGCTTGGGTGAAGAAGGCTACGCGGATTACCTGAAGAAGCGCGAAGAGCAGAACCTTCCCCCGGAGCAGGTTATCCACCGTGTGTACATCTCCAAGTGTCTCGATGTTGTTCCTGCCGAACTGCCCCCGAATGCGCGTTTCATTCAGGACACACCCAAGTCTAATAATCCCCAAGACTGTGGTTTTGACGCAGGTCGTTACATCGAACAAACCTGGGCGCTGTCCGCAGATCCCAGCGACGACCCCTTCATGCAGCCCTTCCTCATGCAGAAAACAGTTGACGCTCAGCAGGAAAAGAGCAGTTGGTTCTACAGCTACTTTGGCATGATCACCCATGGTGACTTCAAGGGCGATAGCCGTAGCTTCCACGTCTATACCCCAGTGTGGGCAGGCCCCGGCCAGCGCTTCAACGTGCTGTCTGAATGGCGCCTGACTGGCACGCCTGCGATCACAGATCCCAGTGGTGGACAGACGCTCACCGTCAACCAAGGTCTGGTCAACAGCCGATCGCCGAAGGTTGATGCTAACGCTACAAACAATCCCACGTGGGATATGAAGCCGCAGCCGGTGCCCGGCAATTACACGCCTTTGAGGAGCGCCACCAAGTATGACACCATCGTCATCCCGCAGGCTACAGTGGCTCAGCTGTCCAAGTCTGTCATTGACCCCTTGGTGCCTACGCGCACCGATTTCACCCATGCGGTGAACATCGTCAACTACAGCACCGGACAATTCGGCGCGAGCGAGTTCATCGACGTCCTCCCTTACAACGGTGATGGGCGTAACCTTGACGGCCAGTCCGAGTCCACCGGTGCAGAGGGCGAAGGCACCGACTTCCACGGCCAGTACTGGTTGGACGAACTGCCCAAATACGTCGGCGACGACCAGAACCTCCCGGTCCAGTTCACCACCGATGACCCCAAGAAGGTCTCGATGTGTCCGTCCACGGCTAACGCCTCGGATATCGAGCTGTGCCGCGCGATGTTCAAGCGCCCAGGTGTGGGCGATCTTGACTCCAAGCCGAATACCACTGCTTGGCGCGACCTCACCCAAGAAGAGTTGGAAAAGTACAAGGAATCCGCAAAGGCCGGTGGCGAAAAGATCACCGCACTGCGATTCCGCTCAAAGACTTTCCTGCCCGAGTCTAACCGGACCTACTACCTGCACTTCGATGCAAAGGACAACCGTGCGGGCGATCGTTACCGTAACCAGATCGGCGTCTACGTTGTCACCGAAACAGAGATGTACTCCCGTGCTAACGCTGGTCCTCAGCCGGCAGCCGTTCAAACCGAGGTGTACGCAGGTCGCATCAGTGGCAACATCTACCAAGACGTTGACAAGGATGCATCACGCGGTTCTGAAGAAGAGCCTTCGCCCAACGGTCGCATTGTTGAGCTGCTTAAGTGCACCACCAACAAAGCTGGCGAGGTCGAAAACTGTGACGAGGTTTACCAGACCATCACCCTCGGTGAAGGCAAGCTGAACCAAAACGGTCACTACGAATTCGACAACCTGCCCGCAGGTACCTACAAGGTTCGCGTGAAGCCTCTCGATGATCAAGAGATCAACACCGAGGCTGGCAAGAACCCTGAAAACAACGGCACCTGGGAATCCGGTACCCAAGTAATCCAGGGAATTTCCCCCGCCCAAAATGGTGGTCAGGAAGAGCAAATCCGTGACATCAACTTCGGTTACTGGGTGGCTAGCCCAAGCGTCACTGTGGCGAAGTCTGTCAATGATCCGGAGGACAAGCGAACCGTTGACGGCGAAGCAACCTTCACCATCGAAGGCGAAAACGACGGCGATGTTCCGCTGACCGAAGTTAAGCTCGATGACCAGTGGGTCAAGGACACCGAGAGTGAAAAACTCAAGAATCAACTGACCTGCGTCATCACCAACTCCGAAGGCACCGCCTACGTAGGTGAAGACCTTAAAGCCAAGGGCGACCTGCTATCCGAGCAAGGCGCAAACCTGGCAGTCGGCGACAAGTACTCCTGCACCGTCACTTGGAGCAAGGTCACTCAGGAAGACATCGACCTCGAAGCGATCCTGAAGAACACCGCATCCATCACCGGTAAGTACAAGAGCAAGGTCGTCACCCCGGATCCCTCCTCGGTGATCGTCCCCATCGTCGAACCCGGCCCCGCTCTGGAACTCACCAAGCAGGTACGCCCGGCCGACCAGGGCACAGACGCACTCAGTGACCGCGTTGTTCGCGACAACAAAGAGGCAGCAGCCTTCGTCATCACCGGCCGTAACACCGGTAACGTCACCCTGCACAATGTCACCCTGGAGGACAGCAAGCTTTCCAACGAAGCACCCGTCACCCTTGACAACTGTGTAGCGCTCGACGCTGAAGCTGGCGCTGAAGAAGCACCGAAGCTCAACGTCACTGACGGCAAGCTCACCCTCGCCCCCGGCGCAGGCTTCCAGTGCACCGTCGAATACACCGTCAACCAGAAGGACGTCGACAACCGCAAGGACATCGACAACACCGCAGTGCTGCGGGCCAAGACTCGACCCGACAACGCAGAGAAGAACCGCGACGTCGTGACCGAGAAGAAGACCGCAACCATTGAGGTGCCCGTATACAAGCCCTCCATCGCCCTGACCAAGACCGCTGAAGTCAAGCAGGACGACCAGGCAATCGAAGGCAAGGCGCTGGCAGGCGAAACCGTCGAATACAGCTTCGATGTGCACAACACCTCCAAGGTCACGCTGCGAAACGTCACCTTGGCAGACGAGAAGGTCAGCGACCTCAAGTGCCCGAAGACTGAACTGGCACCCGATGAGCACATGACGTGTACCGCAACCCACGTGCTCACCCCGCAGGATGCAGAAGCCGACACCTACGACAACACCGCCACAGTGACTGGCGAGAACGTCCAAGGTGAAAAGGCAGAAGCAACCTCCGAGGCCAAGGTCGTCGTCGGTACCCCCAAGGTTGATCTGGCCAAGTCCATCAAGGACAAGAAGGACAGCTACAACCGTGGCGATCAGATCGTCTACGAGATCACCGTGACCAACACTGGCACCACGGACCTCAATGACGTCGTAATCACCGACGTGTTCACCCACGAACGCCCAGGCGCAGACATCGTCTGCCCCGACGGCTTCGACCCGGCAGCTGGCATTCTTGCACAGGGCACCAAGGTCACCTGCACCGTCACCACCGAGGTGACCCAGGAAGACCTAGACACCCTCACCAAGATCGACAACCGTGCCGACGTCAGCGCCAAGTACCGCACCGCAGACAACGTCGTGGAGACCGAAGAGCAGAAGAAGGCCAACAACGAAGCCAGCGCACCGCTGAACGTTAAGACCTCCATCAAGCTCGAGAAGTCCATCGTCGAACCCAAGGCGCTGTACGCACAGGGCGAGCCCGTCACCTACAAGTTCGTCATCACCAACACCG